>NZ_JBDJLK010000027.1:0-64741 GCF_039673335.1 Pseudomonas sp. TWI929 | reverse complement strand
CCCACAGGTATTACACAGCCATCAAGGCCGGTGCCCTACCTGTGGGAGCGGGCGTGCCCGCGAAGAGGCCAGCTCAGTCATTCAAGTAACCTCAGCGCCCACCCATGATCGCAATGTAATCCTGGGTCCAGCGGCTATACGGCACGAACTTGCCGCCCTGGGCCTGTGGGGTTTTCCAGAAGGCGATCTTGTCGAAGTTGTCGAAGCCGTTGGTCTTGCAGCCCTCGGCGCCCAGCAATTCGCTGCCGGTGCATGCCGCCGGCACTGCCGGCAACGAGCCGAACCAGGCCGCTACGTCACCCTGTACCTTCGGCTGCAGCGACCAGTCCATCCACTTGTAGGCGCAGTTGGGGTGCTTGGCCTCGCTGTGCAGCATGGTGGTGTCGGCCCAGCCGGTTGCTCCCTCCTTGGGAATGGTCGAGGCCACCGGCTGGTTCTCGGCCTTCAGGCCATTGACCATGTAGCCCCAGGAGCTGGAGGCGACCACGCCTTCGTTCTTCACGTCGCTCATCTGCACCGTGGCGTCGTGCCAGTAGCGGTGGATCAGCGGCTGCTGCTGGCGCAGCAACTCAAGCACGGCCTTGTACTGCTCCTCGTTGAGCTCGTAAGGGTCCTTGATGCCCAGTTCAGGCTTGGCCGACTTCAGGTACAGCGCCGCATCGGCCATGTAGATCGGCCCGTCGTAGGCCTGCACGCGGCCCTTGTTCGGCTTGCCATCGGGCAGGTTCTGCGGCTCGAACAGCACGCCCCAGCTGGTAGGTGCCTGCTTGAACACGTTGGTGTTGTACAGCAGCACATTCGGCCCCCACTGGTATGGGGTGCCATAGACCTGCTTGTCGACCACGTACCAGCCACCGTTCTGCAGGCGCGGGTCGATGTTCTTCCAGTTGGGGATCAGTGCGGTATTGATCGGCTGCACGCGCTTGCCCACGATCAGCCGCAGCGAGGCATCGCCCGAGGCAGTGACCAGGTCATAGCCGCCCTTGGTCATCAGGCTGACCATCTCGTCGGAGGTGGCGGCGGTCTTGACGCTGACCTTGCAGCCGGTTTCCTTTTCGAAGCCGGTCACCCAGTCGTAGGCCTTGTCGCTTTCACCGCGCTCGATGTAGCCGGGCCAGGCGACGATGTCCAGGCGCCCCTCGCCGGGCCCCAGGGCCTTGAGTGGTTCTGCAGCCTGCAGGCTGGCGCTGGCCAGCAAGGCGCCCGACATGGCGCCGAGCAATGCGGTCTTGTGCACTGACATGGTGTTCCCTCTTCTTGGAGATCTTGTTCGGGGCAGTCATCAAGCAAGCCGTGAAGCGATCGTTATAAGCGTAGTGCGGTTGCGCGGGGTATTGGCGATATCGAGTCTAGTTGGCTTTTTGCCAGCTAACGCAACATCCGGAAGCAAATCCTCGGTGGAGTGTGATTCGCCAAGCCTTATTCTGGCGATTGAATTCCGTTACGTGGAGACGCGCCAATGAATACCCGTGGCCTGCTTGACCAACTGCTCAGATCCGGCCAGCAACTGCTCGACAACAAGGCCGGCACAGCCAAGGCTGGGGGTGCTGCCGGAGGCCTTGGCGGGCTGCTGTCGGGGGCGGGTGGCGGCTTGTTGGGTGGCGGTGCCCTGGGCTTGTTACTGGGAAGCAAGAAGGCCCGCAAATATGGTGGCAAGGCATTGACCTATGGCGGCCTGGCCGCATTGGGCGTACTGGCCTACAAAGCCTATGGCAACTGGCAGGCCAACCAGCAGGTGGCCGCCGCCGAACCGCAGACCCTCGACCGTTTACCACCGGCCCAGGCCGAGCAGCACAGCCAGGCGGTACTTCGCGCGCTGGTGGCGGCGGCCAAATCCGATGGCCATATCGACGAGCGTGAACGTGCACTGATCGAGGGCGAATTCACCCGCCTGGACAGTGACCGCGAACTGCAGCATTGGCTGCATGCCGAGCTGAACAAGCCGCTGGATCCGGCCGAAGTTGCCCGCGCCGCGCAAACGCCGGAAATGGCCGCCGAGATGTACCTGGCCAGCGTGATGATGGTCGACCAGGAAAACTTCATGGAGCGTGCCTACCTCGACGAACTGGCCCGCCAACTGCGCCTGGCCCCGGGCCTGCGCCAGGAGCTGGAAAGCCAGGTGCGGTTAGCCGCAGACAAGTAAGCGGCGCGGTCCTTGTGGGAGCGGCCTTGTGTCGCGAAAGGGCTGCGCAGCAGCCCCAAAGATTTTAGCTTCGCCGCATGAAATGCCGGGGCCGCTGCGCGGCCCTTTCGCGACACAAGGCCGCTCCCACAAAACGAAGCGCCTTTTCCATGATGGGCTCCGTCCATTAGCGGGGATGCCAGGTTACCCCACATTTCACCCGCAAAACCGTAAGGCCTCTAGGCTATACTTCGGCGATTTTTCCCGCTCGTTGTGAATTCCTGAGGGCTGAATGTGAAGAACTGGACCTTGCGCCAACGGATCCTGGCAAGTTTCGCCGTGATCATCGCCATCATGCTGCTGATGATCGTGGCCGCCTACTCGCGGTTGGTAACCATCGAATCCGCCGAAGAGGCGGTAGGGACCGACAGCATTCCCGGCCTTTACTACAGTTCGATGATCCGCAGTGCCTGGGTCGACAGTTATGTCACCAGCCAGCAGTTGGTGGGCCTGTCCAACCGCCGCGAAATCACTTCTGCCGACCTGGAGCTGTTCAAGAGCTTCGAAGACCGCCTGAAGCAGCACATGGCCAGCTATCAGGGCACAATCCAGGACGATGACGACCAGGCGCGCTACGACCGCTTTGCCCAGATGGAAGTCGCCTACCTCAAGGTCGTCGGCCAGGTGCTGGATGCCTACCGCCAGCATGACTACGCCGAAGCCCAGCGGCTGATCATCGAGGTGCTCACGCCGGCCTGGGTGGACGGGCGCAAGCTCTTGAACGAGGTCATCGACCACAACCGTGCCTCCTCTGAAGCGGACACCAGCGAGATCGTCAGCGCCGTGAGCACGGCCAAGGGCAGCATGATGGTTTCGCTGCTGCTGGCAATCATCGCCGCCGGCATTTGCGGCCTGTTGCTGATGCGTGCTATCACCGCACCCATGCAGCGCATTGTCCACGCCCTCGACAAACTGCGCTCGGGCGACCTGAGCATGCGCCTGAGCCTGGACCGCAAGGACGAGTTCGGTGCCATCGAAAGCGGCTTCAACGAAATGGCCGAGGCCTTGGCCAACCTGGTAGCCCAGGCCCAGCGTTCGTCGGTGCAGGTAACCACCTCGGTAACCGAAATTGCCGCCACTTCCAAGCAACAGCAGGCCACCGCCACCGAAACGGCCGCGACCACCACGGAAATCGGTGCCACCTCGCGGGAAATTGCCGCCACCTCGCGTGACCTGGTGCGCACCATGACCGAAGTTACCTCCGCCGCCGACCAGGCCTCCAGCCTGGCCGGCTCCGGCCAGCAGGGCCTGGCGCGCATGGAAGAAACCATGCACCAGGTGATGGGCGCCGCCGACCTGGTCAACGCCAAGCTCGGCATCCTCAACGAAAAAGCCAGCAACATCACCCAGATGGTGGTGACCATCGTCAAGGTTGCCGACCAGACCAACCTGCTGTCGCTCAATGCCGCCATCGAGGCGGAAAAGGCCGGCGAGTACGGCCGAGGCTTTGCCGTGGTGGCCACTGAAGTGCGCCGCCTGGCCGACCAGACCGCCGTAGCCACCTACGACATCGAGCAGATGGTGCGCGAGATCCAGTCGGCGGTGTCGGCCGGGGTGATGGGCATGGACAAGTTCTCCGAAGAAGTGCGCCGCGGCATGTTCGAAGTGCAGCAGGTGGGCGAGCAGCTCAGCCAGATCATCCACCAGGTGCAGGCCCTGGCACCGCGCGTGCTGATGGTCAACGAAGGTATGCAGGCCCAGGCCACCGGTGCCGAGCAGATCAACCAGGCGCTGGCCCAGCTCAGCGATGCCAGCACCCAGACTGTCGAGTCGCTGCGCCAGGCCAGTTTCGCCATCGATGAGCTGAGCCAGGTGGCCGCCGGCCTGCGTGGCGGCGTGTCGCGCTTCAAAGTCTGACTGCGATGAACGACTTGCAACCGAGCGCAGCGCAGGCTGGCAACGCCAAGGGTGCGTTGTACTTGCAGTTTCGCATCAAGGAGCAGCGCTTTGCCCTGAACGTGCACGAGGTGATCGAGGTGCTGCCACGCCAGCCGCTCAAGCCGATCGCCCAGGCACCCACCTGGGTGGCGGGCATTCTCGCGCACCGCGGGGCGCTGGTACCGGTGGTTGACCTGGCTGCGCTGAGTTTCGGCCAGCCGGCGGCGCAGCGCACCAGTACCCGCCTGGTGCTGGTGCACTACCGTGGCGGGCTGCAGCTTGGCCTGATCCTGGAGCAGGCCACCGAAACCCTGCGTTGCCAACCCGACGAGTTCCAGCCCTATGGCGTGGACAGCGGCGAAGCCCCATACCTGGGTCCGGTACGCCAGGATGAGCAGGGCCTGCTGCAGCGTATTGAAGTCAATGACCTGCTGCCCGCTGCCGTGCACGACTTGCTGTACGCCGATGACCCGACGGGGTTGCCAGCATGAGCGAACAGCGTTTCTTCCTTTTTTTGCGCGAGCGCATCGGCCTGGACGTGGAGTCGGTGGGGGCGCCGATGGTCGAGCGCGCGCTGCGCCAGCGTTGCGTGGCCGTGGGGGCCATGGATCTGGACGATTACTGGTTGCGCCTGCAGCAGTCGAACGATGAGCAACAGGCACTGATCGAAGCGGTGATCGTTCCGGAAACCTGGTTTTTCCGTTACCCCGAGTCCTTCACCGCCCTGGCCAGCCTGGCACACAAACGCCTGGCGGAACTGGCCGGGGCGCGCCCGCTGCGGCTGCTCAGCCTGCCATGCTCGACTGGCGAAGAGCCTTATTCGCTGGCCATGGCCTTGCTTGATGCCGGCATCGCGCCGGCGGCGTTCCTGATCGACGGCATGGACATCAGCCCCAGTTCGGTGGCCAAGGCCGGGCAGGCCGTGTATGGGCGCAATGCCTTCCGCGGCAGCGACCTGGGCTTTCGCGAGCGCTACTTCGATACGCTCGACGAAGGCCAGTGCCTGCATGAGCGGGTGCGCCAGCAAGTCAGCCTGCAGGTGGGCAATGTGCTCGACCCGGCGCTTGCCAGCCGCGACGGCCTGTATGACTTCGTGTTCTGCCGCAACCTGTTGATCTATTTCGACGTGCCGACTCAGCAACGTGTATTCGAAGTACTCAAGCGCCTGCTCCATCCGCAGGGTGTGCTGTTTATCGGGCCTGCCGAAGGCAGCTTGCTGGCGCGGTTGGGCATGCGCCCGTTGGGGATCGCCCAGTCGTTCGCCTACGTGCGCCAGGAGGGCGGTTGCGCGCCGGTGGTGGCGGCCCCGGCCCAGCCAGCGCGGCGAACGCCAGTGCTGGCCACACCGAGCTATCAGCCACCGAGCGCACCGCTACCGCGCCCGCTGCGCGCGTTGCCGGTGGCGGTCAAGGCCGCGTCGGTACGTGAGCACCAGCATGAGGGCAAAAGCGAATTGCTGGCCAGCATTGCCCGGCATGCCAACGCCGGTGCCAGCGCGCAGGCCCGTGCCGAATGCCAGCGCTACCTGGGCCAGTTCGCCCCTGCGGCGCAGGTGTTCTACTGGCTGGGGCTGCTCAGTGACACCGAAGGGGATGCGCAGCAGGCGCTTACCCACTATCGCAAAGCCCTGTACCTGGAGCCGCAACACCCCGAGGCGCTGGTGCACCTGGCGGCCTTGCTGGCGGCCCAGGGCGACCAGGCTGGCGCCAGGCGCCTGCAGGAGCGTGCTGCGCGGGTTGGCAGGGAGCCTGAACGATGAAGGGTGAATACGCGATGCAACTGCTCGCCGAAGATGGCACGCACATCGACGACTGCTGGAACCGCATCGGTGTGCATGGCGACAAGCAGTGCCCGCTGTTGGAACGGCATGTTCATTGTCGCAACTGCGAGGTGTATGCCGCTGCGGCCACACGCCTGCTCGACCGCTACGCGCTGGTGCAGGATCACCAGGCAGCGGCGCAGCCGGTCGAGGAAAACGCAGGCCGGTCCATGCTGCTGTTCCGCCTGGGTGACGAGTGGCTGGCGCTGGCCACCGCTTGCCTGGCCGAAATTGCCCCGTTGCAGGCGGTGCATTCGCTGCCGCACCAGCGCTCGCGGGTGCTGCAGGGGGTTGCCAACGTGCGCGGGGCACTGGTGCCGTGCCTGTCACTGGCTGACTTGCTGGGTGTGCAAGCCAGCACCGCCGAGCAGCGCAGCGTCCGGGCGATGCCACGCATGCTGATTCTGGCTGCCGAAGGCGGGCCGGTGGTGACGGCGGTCGAGGAGATCGACGGCATTCACCGGCTCGACCCGCTGTTGCTGGGCAGTGGCCAGGACGCCACGCACTTCACCGCCGCAGTCCTGCAATGGCGCGGCCGCAGTGTGCGGGTGCTGGATGATCACCAATTACTGTCTGCCGTGCAGCGGAGCTTGTCATGACCCCAGAGCAAATGCGCGACGCATCGTTGCTCGAACTGTTCAGCCTGGAGGCCGAGGCGCAAACCCAAGTGCTCAGCGCCGGGCTGATGGCGCTGGAGCGCAACCCCACCCAGGCCGACCAGCTTGAAGCCTGCATGCGCGCCGCTCACTCGCTGAAGGGCGCGGCACGCATCGTCGGGGTGGATGCCGGCGTCAGTGTTGCCCACGTCATGGAAGACTGCCTGGTGGCCGCCCAGGAGGGTCGCTTGCGGCTGAGCGCCGAGCATATCGACGCCCTGCTGCAGGGCACCGACCTGCTGATGCGCATTGCCACCCCAGGTGATGCCGCGGCGCAGGCGACCCTGCCGGTGTTCCTCGCGCAAATGGCCAGCCTGCTCGACCCTGGCGCTGCGGCCATGCCTGCCGTGCCGCCGGCCGTGCCAGTACTGCCGGGCTTGCCGGCCGAGGTTGTAGCGCTACCAGTGGAACCACTGGAGCCAGCGCCAGAGCCAGAACCAGAACCCGAGCCGGAGCCGGCCCCGCGCCGCAAGGTGGGCAAGCGTGCTGGCGAAGGTGCGGAGCGGGTGCTGCGGGTTACCGCCGACCGCCTCAACAGCCTGCTTGACCTGTCCAGCAAGTCGCTGGTGGAAACCCAGCGGCTCAAGCCTTACCTGGCCACCTTGCAGCGCCTCAAGCGCATGCACGGCCAGGGCATGCAGGCACTGGACGGCCTGCGCATGCAGCTGGAGGACAGCGGCCAGAGCAGCGAGCTCCTCGAAGCCCTGGCCCAGACCCAGCGCCTGCTGGCGGAAACCCAGCAGATCCTGCAGCAGCAGGCCGCTGACCTGGACGAATTTGGCTGGCAGGCCAGCCAGCGTGCGCAGTTGCTGTACGACACTGCGCTGGCCTGCCGGATGCGGCCGTTTGCCGACGTGCTCGCCGGCCAGAGCCGTATGGTTCGCGACCTTGGTCGTACACTGGGCAAACCGGTGAGCCTGGTGGTGGAAGGTGAAAAGACCCAGGTCGACCGCGACGTGCTGGAAAAGCTCGAAGCGCCACTGATCCACCTGCTGCGCAACGCCGTCGACCACGGCATCGAACTGCCGGAGCGGCGCCTGCTGGCGGGCAAGCCGGAAGAGGGGGTGATTCGCCTGCGCGCTTCGCACCAGGCTGGCATGCTCAGCCTGGAGCTGATCGACGATGGCGCCGGCATCGACCTGGAACGCCTGCGCAGCAGCATTGTCGAGCGCGCCCTGTCGCCCGCCGACACGGTAGCGCGGATGAGTGAGGCGGAGTTGCTGACGTTCCTGTTCCTGCCTGGTTTCAGCCTGCGCGACAAGGTTACCGAGGTGTCTGGGCGCGGGGTGGGGCTGGATGCGGTGCAGCACATGATCCGTGAGCTGCGCGGTTCTATCGAGCTGACCCAGGTGGCCGGGCAGGGCTGCCGCTTCCACCTGCAGGTGCCGCTGACCCTGTCGGTGGTGCGCAGCCTGGTGGTCGAGGTGGGGGGAGAGGCCTATGCCTTCCCGCTCGCCCATATTGAACGCACACTGGAAGTAACCGCCGATGCGATCGTGCAGATCGAAGGGCGTCAGCACTTCTGGCACGAAGGCCGGCATATCGGCCTGGTCGCGGCCAGCCAGCTGCTCAATCGGCCGGCCGGGCAAACCGAGGAAAGCAGCCTGCGGGTGGTGGTGATCCGAGAGCGTGAGCAGCTGTACGGTGTGGCCGTGGAGCGGCTGGTGGGCGAGCGGGTGCTGGTGGTGATGCCACTCGACCCGCGCCTGGGCAAGGTGCAGGACATTTCCTCTGGCGCCTTGCTCGATGATGGCTCGGTGGTGCTGATCGTCGATGTCGAAGACTTGCTGCGCTCGGTGGAAAAGCTGCTGCGCACTGGCGGCCTGGAACGTATCGAGCGCGGCAGCAGCGGCGCCCGTGGCGTGGCGCGCAAGCGCATCCTGGTGGTCGACGACTCGCTGACCGTGCGTGAACTGCAGCGCAAGTTGCTGGGCCATCGCGGCTACGACGTGGCGGTGGCGGTGGATGGCATGGACGGCTGGAACGCCCTGCGCGGCGACGACTTCGACCTGCTGATCACCGACATCGACATGCCACGCATGGACGGCATCGAGCTGGTCACCCTGGTGCGTCGCGACCAGCGCCTGCAATCGCTGCCGGTGATGGTGGTGTCCTACAAGGACCGTGAGGAAGACCGACGGCGTGGCCTGGATGCTGGCGCCGACTACTATTTGGCAAAGGCCAGCTTCCACGACGATGCGTTGCTGGATGCTGTGGAGGAGCTGATTGGAGGTGCTCAGGGATGAAGATCGCCATCGTCAATGACATGCCCATGGCGGTCGAGGCGTTGCGTCGGGCAGTCGCCTTCGACCCCGCGCACCAGGTGGTATGGGTGGCCAGCAATGGCGCCGAGGCGGTGCAGCGCTGCACCGAACAGTTGCCCGACCTGATCCTCATGGACCTGATCATGCCGGTGATGGACGGCGTCGAGGCGACCCGGCGGATCATGGCCGAAACCCCGTGCGCCATCGTCATTGTCACCGTTGACCGCAAACAGAATGTCCACCGGGTATTCGAGGCCATGGGCCACGGCGCGCTCGATGTAGTCGACACGCCGGCCCTGGGCGCAGGCGATGCCCGCGAAGCGGCGGCGCCGCTGCTGCGCAAAATACTCAATATCGGCTGGCTGATGGGCCAGCAGCGCGCACCGGCCGCACGCCCGGTGGCCACGCCGTTGCGCGAGGCCTCCCAGCGCCGTGGCCTGGTGGCGATCGGCTCATCGGCAGGCGGCCCTGCGGCCCTTGAAGTGTTGCTTAAAGGCTTGCCAGCAGCGTTTCCGGCGGCCATCGTGCTGGTCCAGCATGTTGACCAGGTGTTTGCCGCAGGCATGGCCGAATGGCTCAGCAGCGCTGCCGGCCTGCCGGTGCGGCTGGCCCGCGAAGGCGAACCACCGCAGCCGGGCCAGGTGTTGCTGGCCGGCACCAATCACCATATCCGCCTGCTACAGAACGGCCAACTCGCCTACACTGCCGAACCTGTCAATGAAATCTACCGGCCCTCGATCGATGTGTTCTTCGAAAGCGTTGCGCGCTACTGGAGCGGCGATGCGGTGGGCGTGTTGCTCACCGGCATGGGCCGCGACGGTGCCCAAGGCCTGAAGCTGATGCGACAGCAAGGCTTCATGACCATTGCCCAGGACCAGGCCAGCAGTGCGGTGTACGGCATGCCCAAAGCCGCTGCGGCCATTGATGCCGCAGTGGAAATCCGCCCGCTGGAACGCATAGCCGGGCGTTTGATGGAAATTTTCGGAAAATGACGAAATGTATTGAATCACGCCGCCAAGCCGGTAGTGATCGGGTGAACAGCTATGAGTGATTTACCGATCGAAGGTTTTGCGAGCAGCAACGACAACTCGGCGATGGTGCTGCTGGTCGATGACCAGGCCATGATCGGCGAGGCGGTGCGGCGTGGTCTGGCAAATGAAGAAAACATCGACTTCCACTTCTGTGCCGACCCGCACCAGGCCGTTGCGCAGGCCATGCGCATCAAACCCACGGTGATTCTTCAGGACCTGGTCATGCCCGGCCTGGACGGGCTGACCCTGGTGCGCGAGTACCGCAACAACCCGGCCACCCGAGACATTCCGATCATTGTCCTGTCGACCAAGGAAGACCCGCTGGTCAAGAGCGCTGCGTTTGCCGCCGGGGCCAACGATTACCTGGTCAAGCTGCCAGACACCATCGAGCTGGTGGCGCGCATTCGCTACCATTCGCGCTCCTACCTGACCTTGCTGCAGCGTGACGAGGCCTACCGTGCGCTACGCGTCAGCCAGCAGCAGTTGCTCGATACCAACCTGATGCTACAGCGGCTGATGAACTCCGATGGCCTGACCGGGCTGTCGAATCGCCGGCACTTCGACGAGTACCTGGAGCTGGAATGGCGCCGGGCCATGCGTGAGCAGCAGCAGTTGTCGTTGCTGATGATCGATGTGGACTACTTCAAGGCCTACAACGACAGCTTCGGCCATTTGGCCGGCGACGAGGCCTTGCGCCAGGTGGCCGAGGCGATCCGTGGTTCGTGCTCGCGGCCGACCGACCTGCCGGCGCGCTATGGCGGCGAGGAGTTCGCCCTGGTGTTGCCCAACACTTCGCCAGGTGGGGCCCGGCTGGTGGCCGAGAAACTGCGCCAGACCGTACTGGGCCTGGGCATCCCGCACTCCGCGCCGGTGCCCGGCTCGCACCTGACCGTGAGCATCGGCCTGGCCACCCAGACCCCAGCCATCGGCAGCCATTGCCGGCAGTTGATCTCGGCAGCGGACAAGGGCCTGTATCAGGCCAAGAATGGCGGGCGAAACCAGGTTGGTATTGCCTGACAAGCTAAAGCGCTGAAATTTACGCGGCCCCCTGTGGGAGCGGCTTTAGCCGCGAACACCGGCGCAGCCGGTGCCATGCACCGAGTCACCTTCTTCGCGGGTAAACCCGCTCCCACAAGGTCCGCGCAATTCCTGGATGTTCTATTCACACGCTACCGCCCGGCGGGTCTGCCGCCCTGCTGCGGACTCGGTTATACTCGCAGGCTTTTCACCGAATTCGTGCGAGTAGCCAGCCCATGGAAATCCAACCGATCCTGAACACCATCAAGGACCTCACCGAGCGTTCCCAGTCCATTCGGGGGTATCTTTGACTACGATCACAAGCATGACCGCCTGATCGAAGTCAACCGCGAGCTGGAAGACCCCAACGTCTGGAACAAGCCCGAGTACGCCCAGGCCCTGGGCCGCGAGCGTGCCATGCTGGCGCAGGTGGTCGAGACCCTCGACAAACTGTCCAACGGCCTGGGCGACTGCCAGGACCTGCTCGACATGGCCGTCGAGGAAAATGACGAAGGCGCCGTCGGCGACGTCGTGACCGAGCTGGAAGGCCTGGAAGAAAACCTGGCCCAGCTTGAGTTCCGTCGCATGTTCAGCGGCGAGATGGACATGAACAACGCCTACCTGGACATCCAGGCCGGTTCCGGTGGTACCGAAGCACAGGACTGGGCCAACATCCTGCTGCGCATGTACCTGCGCTGGGCCGACAAGCGTGGTTTTGACGCCACCATCATCGAGCTTTCCGAAGGTGAAGTGGCCGGTATCAAGGGCGCCACCGTGCACATCAAGGGCGAGTATGCCTTTGGCTGGCTGCGCACCGAAATCGGCGTGCACCGCCTGGTGCGCAAAAGCCCGTTCGACTCAGGCGCCCGTCGCCACACCTCGTTCTCGGCGGTATTCGTCTCGCCCGAGATCGACGACAAGGTCGAGATCGAGATCAACCCGTCCGACCTGCGTATCGACACCTATCGCTCCTCCGGCGCCGGTGGTCAGCACGTAAACACCACCGACTCGGCCGTACGTATCACCCACGTACCGACCAACACCGTGGTGGCCTGCCAGAACGAACGCTCCCAGCACGCCAACAAGGACACCGCCATGAAAATGCTGCGGGCCAAGTTGTACGAGCTGGAAATGCAGAAGCGCAACGCCGCCTCGCAGGCGCTGGAAGACAGCAAGTCGGACATCGGCTGGGGCCACCAGATCCGCTCCTACGTGCTGGATGACTCGCGTATCAAGGACCTGCGCACCGGCGTCGAGCGCAGCGACTGCCAGAAGGTGCTGGACGGCGACCTCGACCAGTACCTGGAAGCGAGCCTCAAGCAGGGCCTGTAAGCCGCACACCACTGCCACGCTACCGGCCAACCGCCGGTAGCGTGTGCCCTGCCCGACAAGGGCAACGAATACCTGATGGAAAGAATGACGACATGAGCGACCTCAAGACCGAATCGCAAGACCTGCAACAGGAAGAAAATGCCCTGATCGCCCTGCGCAAGGAAAAACTTGCCGCCGAGCGCGCCAAAGGCAATGCCTTCCCCAATGACTTCCGTCGCGACAGCTACTGCAACGACCTGCAGAAACAGTACGCGGACAAGACCAAGGAAGAGCTGGAAGCAGCCGCGATCCCGGTCAAGGTGGCTGGCCGCATCATGCTCAACCGCGGCTCGTTCATGGTCATCCAGGACATGACCGGCCGTATCCAGGTCTACGTCAACCGCAAGACCCTGCCAGAAGAAACCCTGGCTGCGGTAAAAACCTGGGACCTGGGCGACATCATCAGCGCCGAAGGCACCCTGGCCCGTTCCGGCAAGGGCGACCTGTACGTCGAGATGACCAACGTGCGCCTGCTGACCAAGTCGCTGCGCCCGCTGCCCGACAAACACCACGGCCTGACCGACACCGAGCAGCGCTACCGCCAGCGTTACGTCGACCTGATGGTCAACGAAGAAACCCGCCACACCTTCCGTGTGCGTTCGCAGGTGATCTCGCACATTCGCAAGTTCCTCATCGAGCGTGATTTCCTCGAAGTGGAAACGCCGATGCTGCAGACCATCCCGGGCGGTGCCGCGGCCAAGCCGTTCGAAACCCACCACAACGCCCTGGACATGGCCATGTTCCTGCGTATCGCGCCGGAGCTGTACCTCAAGCGTCTGGTGGTTGGCGGCTTTGAAAAGGTGTTCGAGATCAACCGCAACTTCCGTAACGAAGGCGTTTCGACTCGTCACAACCCTGAATTCACCATGCTCGAGTTCTACCAGGCCTACGCCGATTACCGCGACAACATGGACCTCACCGAGGAACTGTTCCGCGAGCTGGCGCAGCTGGTACTGGGCACTACCGACGTGCCATACGGCGACAAGGTGTTCCACTTCGGCGAGCCGTTCGTGCGCCTGTCGGTGTTCGATTCGATCCTCAAATACAACCCTGAGCTGACCGCTGCCGACCTGCAGGACGTTGACCGCGCCCGCGACATCGCCAAGAAGGCCGGTGCCAAGGTGCTGGGCCACGAAGGCCTGGGCAAGCTGCAGGTAATGATTTTCGAAGAGCTGGTCGAGCACAAGCTGGAGCAGCCGCACTTCATCACCGAATACCCGTTCGAAGTATCGCCGCTGGCCCGTCGTAACGACGACAACCCGGCTGTCACCGACCGCTTCGAGCTGTTCATTGGTGGCCGCGAAATCGCCAACGCCTACTCCGAGCTCAACGATGCCGAAGACCAGGCCGAGCGCTTCCTGGCCCAGGTGGCCGAGAAGGACGCCGGTGACGACGAAGCCATGCACTACGACGCCGACTTCGTTCGCGCACTGGAGTACGGCATGCCGCCGACCGCAGGTGAAGGCATTGGCATTGACCGCCTGGTGATGCTGCTTACCAACTCGCCGTCGATCCGCGACGTGATCCTGTTCCCGCACATGCGTCCGCAGGCCTGAGTGAATTGAACGAGCCGCCTTTCGAGGCGGCTTTTTCTTGCCTGAAGCTTTATGTTGTCTGTACCGGCCTCTTTACAGGGATTGCACAGGACCTGAATGCTGTGCGGCCGTTGTAGGAGCGGCTTTAGCCGCGAAAGGGCCGGCACTGAAGAAACACTGCCCATGAGGTACCCCACCCGTGACACCCGCCATGCCTGACCAGGGCGCCGCCGGCATCGCCACCGCCGTCGCCGAAAGCGTGCAATACCAAGGCCGCAAGACTGCCCGCCAAGGCAGCGAACAGCGCCGTCAGCTGATCCTCGACGCCGCCATGCGCATCGTCGTGCGCGATGGCGTGCGCGGTGTGCGCCACCGCGCCGTGGCCGCCGAGGCCGGTGTGCCACTGTCGGCCACCACTTACTACTTCAAGGACATCGAGGACCTGCTCACCGATACCTTCGCCCAGTACGTCGAGCGCAGCGCCGCCTACATGGCCAAGCTGTGGGCCAACACTGAGGTGGTGTTGCGCCAGTTACTGGCCCAGGGCGACGGCAGCCCGCAGGCAAGGGCACGGCTGGCTGACGAAGTGGCGCGCATGACCGCCGACTACGTGCAGCGGCAACTGCTCAACCGCCGCGACTTCCTGATGGCCGAACAGGCCTTCCGCCAGGAGGCGCTGCTGTGCCCGCGCCTGGCCGAGCTGGTGTGCGCCCATGAGCAGATCCTGCTGCACGGTACCCGGCAATTGCTACAGGTGGTGGGCTCGCGGCAACCGGAACAGGACGCCCAAATGTTGACGGCGATTATCGAGCAGATGGAATATCAGGGCCTGCTCAAGGATGCCAATGCGCAAGCCGATGGGCAGATGCTCGCTATGCTTACCCGATACCTGCAGCTGGTGCTGGCATCGGCCTGAGCCGAGACCGACTTTTCAAGGAGAACCTGATGAAAGCCTGGCGTGTGGTGTTGTTGACTCTGTCATTCCTGCTGCTGGGCGGTTGTCTGGTGACCTTCCATGAGCCGTTGCCCAGCAACCAGGCGGCGCCCAAGGCCCTGCTTGGCAAGTGGAGCAGCAAGGACGCCTGGGGCGAGCCGCTGAAGCTCACCATCAGCCGTAGCGGCGGCGATGCCTACAAGGCGGTGGCCACGGCCAAGGGCAAGGCCCCCGAAGAATACGTGTTCACCGTGTCGCGCCACGGCAACCGCTGGTACTTGTCGGCAGGCGTACCCAAGCGCCTGGGTGGCAACTTCCTGATCGGCGGTTTCGACATCGTCGATGGCAAGGAACTGGTGGTGTACAACCTGGATGTCGAGCAGGTGCAGCAGGCGGTGGACAAGAAGGAACTGACCGGGCGCAGCACCGAGGTGCCGGAAGACAACGGCGACGGCGTGCTGATCGACAGCCCGTCGGCGCGGGTGTTGGCGTACCTGGACGACCCGGCCAACTCCGACCTGTTCGTCGAAGTGGCACGGTTCCAGCGTTCCGGCAAGTAACTACCTGTGCCGGCCTCTTCGCGGCTAAAGCCGCTCCTACAGGTACTGCACAAGCCCTGAATACTGTGGGGTCCCTGTAGGAGCGGCTTTAGCCGCGAAGAGGCCGGCACAGGTTTCTTGTACTCAAAAGGAGTCCCCCGGTGGACGAATACCAGCAAACCATCCGCGCCCTGTCCGACCGCATCGTCGCGGCACAGACCCCGATCCGGGTGCTGGATGCGGTGAAGTGGGACGACAATATCCGCCAGGGCTTCCTCAAGGCCAAGGGCAAGGAGCCACCAGCGATCGATCGCGCCTATTACCAGTCGCGCCCGCTGTCGTTCGACTCCAGCGCGGTCAAGGCCGAGTTCCAGGGCATCGAGCGCGACATCATTCGCCAGCTCGGCCAGTTCAACCCGGTCGGGCAGATCATGAAGCGCATGTGCCGCGAGTACCGCATGGTGGTACGCATGCTTGAAGCGCGTGGCACCGAGGACTTCGGCCTGATCTCCCAGGAGCTGTACGGCGCCGCCTCGGATGCTTTCCATGCTGGTGACCCGACCCTGGCCGACCTCGGCCTGATGCTGTCGGACTACCTGAACAACATCGATGGCCGTGGCGACCTCAAGGACGAACCGAAGAACCTCACCGCCAAGGAGGCCGTGGATATCCTTCAGCGTCGGCTGAACAAGGTGTTCGGCGAAGCCGAGGAGACCATTCGCGTATTCGAGTCCGACGGGATCGTCGCCGATGCCGCGGCCGGTGCCGACTACATCAAGGTGCGCGCCGACGCCATGTTCAACGCCCGCGACGTGCGCGCCCTGGAAGTGCACGAAGGGCTGGTGCACGTCGGTACCACGCTCAATGGCTTGAACCAGCCGATCTGCACCTTCCTGGCCAAGGGCCCGCCTTCGTCGACAGTGACCCAGGAAGGCCTGGCCATCCTCATGGAGGTAATTGCCTTCGCCTCTTACCCCAGCCGCCTGCGCAAGCTGACCAACCGCACCCGCGCCATCCACATGGTCGAGGAGGGCGCTGATTTCATGCAGATCTACGGCTTCTTCCGCGAGCAGGGCTTCGAGATGGCGCAAAGCTACAGCAATGCCAGCCGGGTGTTCCGCGGTTCGGTGCCCAATGGCCTGCCATTTACCAAGGACTTGTCCTACCTCAAGGGCTTCATCATGGTTTACAACTACATTCAGTTGGCTGTGAAGAAGGGCAAACTCGAACAGATCCCGTTGCTGTTCTGTGGCAAGACCACCCTGGAAGACATGCGCACCCTGCGCCAGCTGGTCGAGGAGGGCCTGGTCGAACCGCCCAAGTACCTGCCCGAACAGTTCCGTGACCTTAATGCACTGTCGGCATGGATGTGCTTCTCCAACTTCCTCAACCACCTGAGCCTGGATCGCATTGAAGCCGACTACGCGAACATTCTCTGAGCGCTGCCGCCTGCTGGCCCTGGGCTTGGTCCTGTTGGGGCTGAGCGGTTGCAGCAGCCTGCTGTTCTACCCCGAGCGTGGCCAGCCGTTCACGCCCGAGCGGGCCAAGCTGGATTACCGCGATGTCAGCCTTGTCACGTCAGACGGTCTCCGCCTGCACGGCTGGTGGCTACCGGCCAAGGCGGGTGTCGAGGTAAAGGGTACGGTACTGCACCTGCACGGCAATGGCGGCAACCTGCCTGGGCACCTGGGCGGCAGCTACTGGCTGCCGGAGCAGGGCTACCAGGTATTGATGATCGATTACCGGGGCTATGGCCTGTCTGAGGGCGAGCCGAGCCTGCCTGATGTGTATGAAGACATCGCCGCGGCCATGGCCTGGCTGGACCAGGCGCCCGAGGTCAAGGGCAAGCCGCTGGTGCTGTTGGGGCAGAGCCTGGGCGGCGCCATGGCCATCCACTACCTGGCGGCCCACCCCGAACAGCGTCAGCGTTTCAGCGCGCTGGTGTTCGATGGCGTGCCGGCCAGTTACCGTGCGGTGGGGCGCTTTGCCCTCAGCACCTCGTGGGTAACCTGGCCGCTGCAGGTCCCGCTGTCGTGGCTGGTGCCGGACGGCGACAGCGCGATCCGCTCGGTCGAGCATTTGAGCAGCCCGCCCAAGCTGTTTTTCCACAGCATCGACGATAAGCTGGTGCCGATGGACAACGGCATCCGCCTGTACCAGCACGCGCCAGCGCCGCGGGTGCTGCAACTGACCCGTGGTGGCCACGTGCAGACCTTCGCCGACCCTACCTGGCGCCAGGTGATGCTGCGTTTCCTCGACGACCCCAGCCATTTCAACGGCCTGCGGCGGCTTGCCGAAGTGCCCAATTACCCTGACGAGAAGAACAAGCAATGAGTGAAGAACGCAACGCCATCCCGCTGATCCTGACCGGCGTCGGCAGCATCATCGTGACGGTGGGGGCCTTGTGGTATTACGGTTACCTGCATTTCGCCAAACCTGAAGACGCCCTGTTGCTGCAGGACTTCACCATGCTCAAGACCATCCCTGGCGAGGACTACAAGGTCTCGCTGGACCCGGCGCCACAAGTGGCCCAGTGCCTGGATGGCGTGCTGGTGCTGTTCGATACCCAGCAGAAAGGCCTGACCGGCGTGCTGGTGGACAGCCGCAAGCGTGCGGTGCGCTGCATGGGCGAGGAAACCCCGCAGCAGGTGCAGTGAGCCATTTTCTCTACTGCCTGTGCCGGCCCTTTCGCGGCTAAAGCCGCTTCCACAGGTACTGCGCTGGCTTCGAGGTGACACTGTACCTGTGGGCGGCTTTAGCCGCGAAAGGGCCGGTACAGGCCCTGAAAAACTGTCAGATTATTTCTGGCGAGAACGGGCAGAGTCATAAACATCGCTTCGCTCTCGCTTGCCCACGGCGATGACGATCACTACCACGCGCTGATCTACCACTCGATAAACCAACCGATATCCTGCAGATCTCAACTTGATCTTGTAACAGTCAGCCATCCCGGAAAGTTTGTCTTTCTCCACCCTGGGTTGAGCCAATCGTTCCTTGAGTTTTCTGGCAAACTGAATTTGCAACTCACCATCCAGTTTTCGAAATTCCTTCCTCGCCCGCACATCGAACTCAAGGTCGTAGCTTCTTGCTTCCTTCGGCTTCGGCGATGAGTTCATCGATATCCACTCTCACAGTGGGCCCACCGCGCCGCTGGCGGACAAGCTCAGCCAGTTGCATGTCGTCGATCAGCTCCATCATCGCTTCGTAGCGCTCGGGCGGAACCGCGTAAAAAGCCGGTTCATTGCGATTGAGGATGACCACGGTTTCACCGGCAGCTTCGCGGATAGTGCCCATGGGGTCTTTCTTCAGGTCTGTGATGGATGCTGCCAGATCGGCAAGAACAGGGTAGGTCATAGTTGTATCAACCCATGAGTGTGGTTGGCGATGGGGAGAGTCTAGTGCTTCATAAAGTGCTTTTAAAGGTGCTTTTGTCGTTTGAAACGCAAGAAAAACCCCGCCACGACGGCGGGGTTGGGTATAGCTAGTCAGCCTACTGCTGCACCTGGCTCACCGCGCGTGGCGCCACCGGCTGGTTGTCGTTGGAGATGGTCACCTCCACCCGACGGTTCTGCGCACGCCCCGAGTTGCTGCCGTTGTCCGCTACCGGGTACTCCTTGCCGTAACCCTGGGAAACGACCCGCGCCGGGTCTACACCGGCACGTACCAGTGCCATGCGCACGCTGTTGGCGCGGCGCTCGGACAGGGTCTGGTTGTAGTTGGCCGAGCCGACGCTGTCGGTGTAGCCCTCGACGATCACCTTGCGCTCCGGGTTTTCCTGGAGGAACTGCGCCAGCTTGGTGATGTTCGGGTAGGCGTTGCTCTTGAGTTCGGCCTTGTTGAAGTCGAACAGCACATCGCCAAAGGTCACCAGCGTGCCGCGGTCGGTCTGCTTGGCGTTGAGGCTGTCTTGCAGCTTGGCGATCTGTGCGTCGCGGGCGTCCAGCTTGGCCTGGGCGCGCTGGGCCGAGGCGTTTTTCAGCTCACCCTCGGCGGTGCGCAGGGCGATGGTCTGCTTGGCCACCTCGACGCGCTGGGTGGTCAGGTAGGCCAGTTGGTCGACCTTCTGCTCGTTCTCACGGTCCATGTAGGCCTTGTCGGCCTTGTTCAGCCAGTCTTGGGCGTCTTTGGTTTCCAGCGCGGCCACCTTGCTTGACTGCGGGTCGCTTTGCAGCGCGGAGAAGTTGCTGCGGGCCGCTTCCAGGTTGGCGTTAGGGTCGTGGGCGCAGGCAGCAAGGCCGACGCTCAGGGCCAGCAGGGCGGGGATCATGACGTAGTTGCGCATAGTGTTCATCCTTTGATCGTGTGCGAAGGGCAAGGTTGGCGGGGCAGGGCTCACTGAGCGCTGCGCAGGCCTTCCTCACGTACGTCCTGAACGCCCTGGCGGGCATCCTGCACGGCCTTCTGGGCCTTGGCCGCCTGGGCCTTGCGTTCGGCGAGGCGGGCGTCCCACTCGGCCTGCTCGGCCAGGCGCCTTGCGTCGTCGAATTTCTTGTCGTGCATGGCGATCTCGGCCTGCTTGAACTTGTCCTGGGCCGTTTTCATTTCCACGGCGGCAAACTCGGTACCGCCGGCGCTGACGGCGGCGTTCACGGCGGACTGGGTGACGGCATACTGCTCGGTAGGCGGGTTGCCCGCACAGCCCGCCAGGACCAGGCTACTGCCCAGGGCCAGCGCGGCCAGCTTCAACCCGCGCACATGAGTGGATGAGGGGTTGCAAGGGCGGGTGTTCTTGGTGGTCAGTTCCATTGGGTCACTCCTGTTTACGACGATGTCCGTAGCAGTCCATCGCTCAATCCCTGACAAATTCGCGCGCTTCAGCTCAACGGTGCACAACGGCGATGTGCAGGGTTTTGGCGTGGTGGCTATTGGCTGTGACAGAGGCGTTTTTTGGATAGTTCAGAAAAAGTGGCCCAGGGTGGGTAGTTATTTCTGACTAGTCGGTCAGTGTGTTTTGCCCGGCATTTCGTAGGCTGGAATGGTATTCCGGGCCGCTGGCAGGCCCGGAACGATGCAGCGGATGGTTACTTGTCGCTGTCGGCGGTGGGGTTGCTCAGGGCGTGCAGATGCTGTCGTGACAGGGAGAGAAAACGTGGGGTGGGGCCAATGTCCTCGTACAGCGGGTCGCCTTCTTCATCGGTGGCAATGACCTGGCGACCCTGCACATAGGGGAAGCTGGCTTCCAGTTCTTCAAGGGCCGCCGCCACCAGTTCACCGAGCAGTTCTTCGGCGGTACGCTTGGGGTACATGTCGATCAGCGCAGCCAGGCGCGCCTCGGACTCCAGGTCCAGGTGCAAGACATGGCCCGTGCGGCTGAGGGTGCCGGCGGCATTCTGTTCCCAGTGCTGGGCGAGTTCACGGATTTTCATGATGACCTCTGTTAACGCCTGGTAAGGCTGCATTGCATGGGAGTGCTGTGCTTTCACTTTAGTTTGCTTTCTCCGATCACGGCTTGCCATCGCTGCCCGGCTGTGGGCACTCTTGGGCCATGTACCGCGCACTCACCTGTTGTAGGAGCGGGTTCACCCGCGAAGAAACCAACGCGGTGCCGGGCACCGGCTGCGCCGGTGTTCGCGGGTGAACCCGCGCCTACAGGGATCGCGTGGAACCTGGAAGGGATGCAACGGAGAGAGGGGCCAATGACCGATATCGATGTGCGTTTGCGTGAAGATGTCCATGTGTTGGGTGAGCTGCTTGGCGAAACCATTCGCCAGCAGCATGGCGAGGCGTTCCTGCAGAAGATCGAGGACATCCGCCACAGTGCCAAGGCCGACCGCCGCGGCGCTGGCGAGCAACTGAGCTCGACCTTGGCAGACCTGGCCGAAGAAGACTTGCTGCCAGTCGCCAGGGCCTTCAACCAGTTCCTCAACCTGGCCAACATGGCCGAGCAGTACCAGTTGATTCGCCGCCGCGACGCCGGCCAGCCTGAACCTTTCGAGGCGCGGGTACTGCCCGAGCTGCTAGCGCGCCTGAAACAGGCCGGCCACAGCAACGATGCCCTGGCCCGGCAACTGGCCAAACTCGATATCCAGCTGGTGCTCACCGCACACCCCACCGAGGTGGCCCGCCGCACCTTGATCCAGAAGTACGACGCCATCGCCGGCCAGCTGGCCGCCCAGGACCACCGTGACCTGACCCCGGCCGAGCGCCAGCAGGTGCGCGAGCGTTTGCGCCGGCTGATCGCCGAGGCCTGGCACACCGAAGAAATCCGCCGCACCCGGCCGACGCCGGTGGATGAAGCCAAGTGGGGCTTTGCGGTGATCGAGCATTCGCTGTGGCAGGCCATCCCCAGCCACCTGCGCAAAGTCGACAAGGCCCTGCTGGAGGCCACCGGCCTGCGCCTGCCGCTGGAGGCCGCGCCCATCCGCTTCGCCTCGTGGATGGGCGGTGACCGTGACGGCAACCCTAACGTAACCGCCACCGTCACCCGCGAAGTCCTGTTGTTGGCGCGCTGGATGGCTGCCGACCTGTTCCTGCGCGACATCGATGCGCTGGCCGCCGAGTTGTCCATGCAACAAGCCAACGACGCCCTGCGCGAACGGGTCGGCACCAGTGCCGAACCGTACCGCGCCGTGCTCAAGCAACTGCGCGACCGCTTGCGGGCGACGCGGGCCTGGGCGCATTCGGCGCTGGCCAGCAGCCAGGCGGCCAGCGCCGAAGTGCTGGTGGATAACCGCGACCTGATTGCACCGTTGGAGCTGTGCTACCAGTCACTGCACGAATGCGGCATGGGCGTGATCGCCGAGGGCCCGCTGCTCGACTGCCTGCGCCGCGCCGTTACCTTTGGCCTGTTCCTGGGGCGCCTGGACGTGCGCCAGGACGCCGCCCGCCACCGTGATGCGCTGACCGAGATCACCGACTACCTGGGCCTGGGGCGCTATGCCGATTGGGATGAAGAGCGCCGCATAGACTTCCTCCAGGCCGAGCTGAAGAACCGCCGGCCGCTGCTGCCCGCGCACTTCAAACCGCAGGCAGATACCGCCGAAGTGCTGGCCACCTGCCGGGAAATTGCCGCCGCACCTGCCGCCTCGTTGGGCTCCTATGTCATCTCCATGGCCGGTGCCGCCTCGGATGTGCTGGCGGTGCAGTTGCTGCTCAAGGAGGCCGGCCTGACCCGCCCCATGCGCGTGGTGCCGCTGTTCGAAACCTTGGCCGACCTGGACAACGCTGGCCCGGTGATGCAGCGCCTGCTTGGCCTGCCAGGCTACCGCGCAGGCCTGCGCGGCCCGCAGGAAGTGATGATCGGCTACTCCGACTCGGCCAAGGACGCTGGCACCACGGCGGCGGCCTGGGCGCAGTACCGGGCGCAGGAGAACCTGGTGCGCATCTGCGCCGAGCACCAGGTCGAGCTGTTGCTGTTCCACGGCCGTGGCGGCACAGTCGGGCGCGGTGGTGGCCCTGCTCATGCGGCGATCCTGTCGCAGCCACCGGGGTCGGTGGCGGGCCGCTTCCGAACCACCGAGCAGGGCGAGATGATCCGCTTCAAGTTCGGTTTGCCAGGCATCGCCGAGCAGAACCTCAACCTGTACCTGGCCGCCGTGCTTGAAGCCACCTTGTTGCCACCTCCGCCACCGCAGCCGGCCTGGCGCGAGGTGATGGACCAGTTGGCCGCCGATGGCGTCAAGGCCTACCGCAGCGTAGTACGGGAGAACCCCGATTTTGTCGAATACTTCCGCCAGTCGACGCCGGAGCAGGAACTGGGGCGCCTGCCGCTGGGCAGCCGCCCGGCCAAGCGCCGCGCCGGTGGCATCGAAAGCCTGCGGGCCATCCCGTGGATCTTCGGCTGGACACAGACCCGCCTGATGCTGCCGGCCTGGCTGGGCTGGGAAACGGCGTTGAACAATGCCCTGGCCCGTGGCCAAGGCGCATTGCTGGCGCAGATGCGCGAGCAATGGCCGTTCTTCCGCACCCGCATCGACATGCTGGAGATGGTGCTGGCCAAGGCCGATGCGCAGATCGCCGAGGCCTACGACGAACGTCTAGTGCAACCGCACTTGCTTCCTTTAGGTGCGCACCTGCGCGACCTATTGTCGCAGTCCTGCCAGGTGGTGCTGGGCCTGACCGGGCAACCGGTGCTACTGGCGCACAGCCCCGAGACGCTGGAATTCATCAGCCTGCGCAACACCTACCTGGACCCGCTGCACCGTTTGCAGGCCGAGTTGCTGGCCCGCTCGCGCAGCCGCGAAGCCGCTCTGGACAGCCCGTTGGAGCAGGCCTTGCTGGTGACTGTGGCGGGTATTGCCGCTGGCTTGCGTAATACCGGCTGAGGGAGTGCAAGGGGCCGCCCGCTGCTGTGCTGTGCAGGCCCCGCAAGTGGGCGGGGAGGGTGGTTGCGCCTGGCGCAACCGCCTGCCCGGTCAGCCGCAAGTGGCGCATTCCTGCAACTTTGGGACGCTTGTCTGGCTGCCGAGCGCTGTGTATCTTGAGCAGCCTTCTGACCGATTTATGGTCATACCCGATTTTCCGGACTTGGCCCTGGTCGCCGAATCCATTGAATTTCATAAAAAAATTTGAGGAGCACGAGATGCGCGTAATTCTGCTGGGAGCTCCCGGGGCCGGTAAAGGTACTCAGGCAAAGTTCATCACCGAAAAGTTCGGTATCCCCCAGATTTCCACCGGTGACATGCTGCGTGCCGCCGTCAAGGCCGGCACCCCGCTGGGCCTGGAACTGAAGAAAGTCATGGATGCCGGCCAGCTGGTCTCCGACGAGCTGATCATCAGCCTGGTCAAGGAGCGCATCGCCCAGCCGGATTGCGCCAACGGCTGCCTGTTCGACGGCTTCCCACGCACCATCCCGCAAGCTGAAGCCATGGTTGCTGCCGGTGTCGATATCGACGCCGTGGTCGAAATTGCCGTGGACGACGAAGAAATCGTCGGCCGTATGGCTGGCCGCCGCGTGCACCTGGCCTCGGGCCGCACCTACCACATTCAGTACAACCCGCCGAAAGTGGAAGGCAAGGACGACGAGACTGGCGAAGACCTGATCCAGCGCGACGACGACAAGGAAGAAACCGTTCGCCATCGCCTGTCGGTCTACCACAGCCAGACCAAGCCGCTGGTGGACTTCTACCAGAAGCTGTCGGCTGCCAATGCCGGCAAGCCGAAGTACAGCCACATCGAAGGCGTTGGCTCGGTTGAAGCCATCACTGCCAAGGTCCTGGCAGCCCTGAGCTGATCCAGCGCCTGGCGCACCTCGACAACGGCCCGCTTGCGGGCCGTTGTTGTTTGCGGCTGCTGTAAAACGCAGTCCGGCGCGGTCCTTGTAGGAGCGGCCTTGTGTCGCGATGGGCCGCGCAGCGGCCCCTTCGGGACACAACGCCGTCGCTGCTCTATAATGCCGCTCTTTTTCCTTCGCACCTGGATACCCGTTCGATGACCACCCTGCTGGCCCTGGATACCGCCACCGAAGCCTGTTCCGTTGCGCTGCTGCATGACGGCAAGGTAACCAGCCATTACGAGGTGATCCCGCGCATGCATGCCCAGAAGCTGCTGCCGATGATCAAGCAGTTGCTGGCCGAGTCTGGCGTGGCGCTGAATGCGCTGGATGCCATTGCCTTTGGCCGTGGCCCTGGCGCGTTCACCGGCGTGCGTATCGCCATCGGCGTGGTCCAGGGCCTGGCCTTCGCCCTGGAGCGCCCGGTGCTGCCAGTGTCCAACCTGGCAGCACTGGCCCAGGGTGCGTTGCGCGAGCACGGCGTGCAGCAGGTGGCGGCCGCCATCGATGCGCGCATGGATGAAGTGTATTGGGGCTGCTACCAGGCCACAGCCGGCGAAATGCGCCTGGTAGGTCGCGAAGCAGTATTGCCGCCCGAGCAGGTAGCACTACCCGAAGGTAGTAATGGCGAGTGGTTCGGGGCCGGTACTGGTTGGGGCTATGCCGAGCGCCTGGCGGTGCAGGTGGCGGCGAGTAATGCCAGCGCCTTGCCAAACGCCTTGGACGTACTCAGCTTGGCCAGCTTCGCCTGGGCGCGTGGCGAGGCAATCGCCGCCGAGCAGGCGCAACCGGTATATCTGCGCGATAATGTGGCTACGCCGAAGAAGCACTAAGTGCTGTTCGTCGGTTAGCGTCGGCGACACTAAAACCTTCTGTGCGATCTGTGGTCCAGTTATCACTTAAGCATTAGCGACGGAACCCTGATGCTGCTAAATTGCCATCATTGGTCCTGAGTGCTCATGCCATGCGTATCGACGGTTTCTCATCGCAGTCCTACCCGATCAAGCGCACCCCGCGCAAGGCAGCGCTGCGTGACGAGGCCATCGACGATGCCGAGCTGATCGAGGAGGCCGAAGCCGCCCCGCAGGAAGCCACCGCCCGCCGTCGCAGCGGTGGCCTGCCAGCCCGCCAGCAGGACATGATCTTCCCCCGCGCCCGTGACCGGCGCACCGCCACCGCATTGGCCAGCTACCTGAGCACCGCCGGTTTTACCGACTGGGACATGGAAGTACTGGGGCTCGACCTGTACATTTAGTGGATGAGTCCATCACCACTGCCTTACTTTCTCGGTTGCCCGTCATGGAGTGAAAACGCCTGGCGCGACTACCTGTACCCCACCGACGCCACCACCAACCAGATGCTTGGCTTCTACAGCCAGGTGTTCAACGCCGTCGAGGGCAACACCACCTTCTATGCACGCCCCGCCCCCGGCACCATTGCCCGCTGGGCGCAGGTGATGCCCGAACACTTCCGCTTTACCGCCAAGTTCCCACGCGACATCAGCCACGAAGGCGACCTGCGCGATCAGCTTGAGCCTGCCTTCGACTTCACCCGCCTGATGGCCCCGCTGGGCCGGCGCGTATCGCCGTACTGGCTGCAGTTGTCGGCCCAGTTCGGCCCCGCACGTTTGGGCGAGCTTTGTCACTTCCTCGACGAGATCAGCGTGCCGGTGGCGGTAGAGGTGCGCAACCCGGCATTCTTTGCCAAGGGTGAAGAGGAGCGAGTGCTCAACCGGCTGCTGTTGGAGCGCGGCGTGGAACGCATATGCCTCGACCCGCGTGCCTTGTTCAGTTGCACCTCACGCGATACTGCGGTGCTGCACGCCCAGTCGAAGAAGCCCAAGGTGCCCCCGCGCCCTACAGCCTTCAGCCAGCATCCGCAGGTGCGTTTCATCGGCCATCCGCAACTGCAGGCCAACGAGGCCTTCCTTACGCCGTGGGTGGACAAGGTGGCCGGCTGGATCGAAGAAGGCCGTAGCCCTTACATCTTCCTGCACACCTCGGACAACCGCCTGGCAGCAGCCTTGGCCCAGTGTTTCCACCTGCGGCTGATGGCGCGCATGCCGGGCCTGGCACCTCTGGCGGAATTGCCACGCGCCCCCGAGGTCGAACAACTGGGGCTACTCTGACCTTTCCCTGACCTGCCGGAGGTTTAGACCATGGATGTGCAAACCCTGCGAGCCGAAGCCTTCAAGGCCCTGCATGAGCGTGACGGTGCGTTCGTTATCCCCAACCCATGGGATGCCGGTTCCGCCAAGTTGCTGGCCAGCCTGGGCTTCGAGGCGCTGGCCACTACCAGTGCTGGCCTGGCCTTCAGCCTGGGCCGCCCGGACGCCGAAGGTGCCTTGAGCCTGGACGATACCCTGGACAATGCCGGCGAGATCGTGGATGCCACCCCGTTGCCGGTGGCCGCCGACCTGGAGAACGGTTTCGGCGACCTGCCGGAAGACTGCGCGCAGACCATACGGCGTGCTGCCGAGATCGGCCTGGTGGGCGGCTCTATTGAAGATGCCAGTGGCCGCAGTGATGCGCCCATCCATGACTTCGGCCTGGCTGTGGAGCGCGTGCGCGCCGCCGTGCAGGCCGCCCGTAGCCTGCCATTCCCGTTCACCTTGTGCGCCCGGGCAGAAAACCTGCTGCACGGGCGCATGGACCTGGACGACACCATCCTGCGCCTGCAAGCCTATGCCGAGGCGGGTGCCGATGTGCTTTATGCCCCCGGGCTGCGCACCGTCGAGGAAGTCCGTGCGGTGGTGCAGGCTGTGGCACCGCGCCCGGTGAATGTGCTGATGGGCATGGCGGGTGTGCCGCTGAGCGTCAACCAGTTGCAGGACCTGGGCGTGCGCCGCATCAGCGTCGGTTCGTCGCTGGCCCGTGCGGCACTCGGGGCCTTTTACCGGGCCGCGCTGGAAATTCGAGATGAGGGCACGTTCGGCTATGGCGAGCAGGCGCTGCCATTTGCCCAGCTCAACGACCTGTTCCGCCGCTGATGCGGGCCGCGCTGGCGCTGCTGGCCAGCCTGCTGTTACTGGCCGGCCTGGCCTGGCACTTCGGCTGGCGCTTGCCTGCGGTGTGGAACCCTTGGGCGCCATTGGATGTGCGCCAACCGCCCAACTTGCTAACTGCTTACAAGCTGTCGCGCCTTCGCGATGACCCGGTGTTGTGCCGCCAGGCACTTGAAACCAGCCAGCTACGCTACCGGGCGCAGGCCGACAGCCCGGCCTCGGCCAACTGCCCGCTGCAAAATGTATGGCGCATCGAAGGTGGCCAGGTGCGCCTCAGCAGCAGCTTCCTGGCCAGTTGCCCACTGGCAGTGGCTTATGCGCTGTTCGAGAACCATGGCTTGCAACCTGTCGCACAACGGGTGCTGGGCCAGCCGGTGACGCAGGTCGATCACCTGGGCAGCTTTGCCTGCCGCAATGTCTACCACCGCAAGCAGGGCCGTTTGAGCCAGCACGCCACGGCCAACGCCTTGGACATCAGCGGTTTTCGCCTGCAGGACGGCCAGCGCATCGTGCTGGCGCGTGACTGGCAGGCGGGCGGGCACAAGGCGGAATTCCTGCGCCAGGTGCAGCAGGCGGCTTGCGAGAGCTTCAGCACGGTACTGGGGCCGGACTACAACGCCGCGCACCACAACCACTTTCATCTGGACATGGGGCGCTGGCAGGTCTGCCGTTAGCCTCAGGCGTAGGCGCGCACGTTGTTCAGCACCACCGGGCGCGCCCAGTGGATATCGAACTCCAGGTCGTTCTGCTGCTTGGCCAGGGTGGCGTCGTCGAACGGTTCCGGGGCCGGGTCCAGCAGGTTGGTCTCGAACTCGGCAATGGGCAGGAACAGCGAGCGTGGGGTAGGGCCTGGGCCGGGCTCGGCAATCGGCTGGCCCTGGCTCATCACCACCGGGCGCAGCCAACTGTTGCTGATGTCGAGCTGGCGCTGCTGCTCGATCAGTTCGATGGCGCTGAACGGTTCGGGGGCAGGCGGCAGTAGCTTGGCCTCAAGCTCGGCCTTGGGCAGGAACAGCGGCTCGGGCGGTGCTACCACGGTGTCCTGCACCGGGCAGGCGCGCTGGGCGTCGATCATGGCCAGCGCGCGGGCGCCGCCGATCGGTTCGCCGCTGTCCTGGTCGTACTGCACGAACGACTGGCTGACGCTGTCTATCGGCTCTTCCTGCTGCTCGGCCATCGCCCGGGCAAAGAAATCCTGCCACAGGTGGCTGACGCCCCCGAGTGCCTGGGTGTTGTGCTGACCGTAGTGGCCGACAGGCGACAGGTAGGTCAAGCCGATGGGAAGAGTATCTGACATGGCAGTCGCGCGCGTTGTGCTCTGGCAGAATAGCGGGATATTGCCTGTATCGGCCGCGGCGGCCGATACATTAATGGCTGGGTTCAATTTCTAGGTGTGAATGATGGAAGAGCAGGGCACAGGTATCCGGGTCGAGGCGCTGTCGGCTGAATTCGAGGAGCAGGCTGCCGCGTGGGCCGAGCGCCTGGCGCTGCCGTTGCAGGACGAGGCCGCCGGGTTTGCCGTGCAGGTGGGCGTTGATGGCTTGCAGATCCAGCAGTTGGGCCCGCAGGCTCCGGGGCCGGTGCGGGTGGACTTCGTCGAAGGCCAGGCAGCGCATCGGCGCCAGTTTGGTGGTGGCAACGGGCAGATGATCGCCAAGGCCGTGGGTATCGCCCAAGGCGTGCGGCCGCAGGTGCTGGATGCCACGGCGGGGCTGGGCAAAGACGCGTTCGTGCTGGCCAGCCTGGGCTGCCAGATGACCCTGATCGAGCGCCAGCCGTTGATTGCCGCACTGCTGGAGGATGGCTTGGCGCGCGCCCGTGTGGATGAAGAGGTGGGGCCGATTGTCGGGCGCATGCGCCTGCTGACCGGTAATGCCATCGAGCGCATGCGCGCCTGGGAAGGCGAGGCGCCGCAGGTGATCTACCTCGACCCGATGTTCCCGCACCGCGACAAGAGCGCGCTGGTGAAGAAGGAAATGCGCGTATTCCGGCCTTTGGTGGGCGATGACCTGGATGCCCCGGCGCTGCTCGCAGCCGCCCTGGCACTGGCCAGCCACCGGGTAGTGGTGAAGCGCCCGCGCAAGGCGCCGATCATCGACGGGCCCAAGCCGAGCCATAGCCTGGAAGGCAAGTCGAGCCGGTATGACATTTACCCGAAGAAGGCACTGAAGGCCTGACCTGCCCCAACCGGTCCGGCTAGTACGGTCATTGTAGGAGCGGCTTTAGCCGCGAACACCGGCAAAGCCGGTGCCATCCACCGCGTCTGCTTCTTCGCGGGTAAACCCGCTCCTACAATGACCGCGCTCGGCTGACCTGTCATTTCTGCCAGTAGAAATTTTTTAGCTGGGGGAGCGAACATATCGAACATTTAATCCTCATCAAGGTTAATGTTCATGCCGCCTCTTCCCGATACCAATCAAAATGGCCGCCAGTTTTTTTACTGCAACGGCAAGATCTCTACTGAGATTAATGGCGATGCCTGCTGGCGTTTCCTTCAGGCAAATGACCTGATACTGGCTCAGAATAACCACAAAACCCCGGGCTTACCTATCACGCTGGTGGCGTGCGACCAGCAGCGCTCGGTATTGTCTATGTATGAGGGAGTAGCTGCTGAGTCGCAGGCTTATTCTCCCTATGGACATCACATTCAAAGGAGCGGTTTGCTGTCCTTGCTTGCCTTCAATGGCGAGCGGCAGGATGCGATCACCGGGCATTATCACCTAGGGAATGGCTACAGGCAGTTCAGTCCGGTCATGATGCGGTTTTGCAGCCCGGACAGTTGGAGCCCGTTTGGGGCGGGTGGTTTTAATGCGTATGTGTATTGTGCGGGAGATCCCACTAATCGTACTGACCCGACCGGGCACTTCTGGGGAATCGGAAAATTCTTCAGAAGACTGTTCGGTATGAAACCCAAGGCGCCAAAGGTTGCGAATACTGGCATGCCAGTATCGGAAGTGAGCACGGATCAAGGTGGCCGTTCCAGTAGCGTTATCGCAAACGCTGCACAGGTGGGTGAGAGTAGCAATCCATTTGAGCTGCTTTCTAATTCTGAGACTGATCAACAGTTGAAACTGCTGGAAAAATATAGCACCCGTAAGGAAAAGCCTCGGCATGATACTATGACCTCAGAAGATTGGGCCGACTTCGAGCGAAGATTTGAAGCCATCAAATCTATGGGCGCCTCGTCTAAACCAAAGCAGCCCGCGTCTGGAAAATCGGCGACGTGGCCCAGAGCCCGTGCTGCGTCGAAGAACTACCTTGATTTCACAGGTAATTATATTGATGAGGAAGTATACAGAGCTCGAAGTGCCCTTGTTTAATTGCCAAGTTAAGAGTCGGAGATTATATGGGTCGAGACGCTTAAGCACTGAGAGTCATTATTCGATCAGGTGATATCCGTATTCGCGCCCCTTGCGCCTAGAGCTTACCCGCGAACACCGGCGAAGCCGGTGCCATCCACCACGTGGAATTCTTCGCGGGCATGCCCACAAAGGACCGCATCTGCCTCAGGGCTGGAATGCCCGCAAGAACACTCCCACCACCTCGCGCACATGCGCTTCTGCCTCATCCCCTTCCAGCGGCCCCGCACAACCCAGCAACAACCGGTAATCCGGTGCACCCTTGACCAGGCAGAAAAAGTGCTCCGCCGCCCGCAGCGGGTTGTCGATACGCAGTAACCCGCGCTCATCCGCCCCGCGCAGCAGCGCTTCCATCCCGGCCAGCACGCGCTTGGGCCCGGCCTCGTAGAAGTACTCGCCAAAGCTCGGGTCCATGCTGCCCTGGGCCATGATCAGGCGGCTGAGCTTGACCGCCTCGTCACTGCTGATCAGCGCCTGGAAGCCACGGGCGATGGTCAGCAGTACCTCTTCTATCGGCGCGCCTTCGGGGTACTCGAACAGCAGGTCGGGCAGTTGCAGCTGACAAGTGGCCATGACCGCCGAGCAGAACAGCGTCTGCTTGTCGGTGAAGTGGCTGTACACGGTGAGCTTTGAAACACCTGCCGCCGCAGCGACCGCATCCATGCTGGTGTTGGCGTAGCCAAGGCTTAAGAACAGCGACTTGGCCGCTTCGAGAATCGCCTCGCGCTTGGCCAGGTCCTTCGGCCGGCCCGGGCCGATGGGTGCGTCGTTGGACATTGTGGTCTGCATCTGGTTGAAGAATCGCCCATCTTAACGGGTCAGGCGTCAGCCTTCGAGCCGCTGCCGAGAACTGCGTCGTATTGTTTACCAGGATGCCCGCCCTCACACGGCTCGGCCCTACCCTGCAAAAACCACCTGCCACACCCTTCCCGCCACAGCTCGCCTGACTTAATATACCCGTCAGTACAAATATTCGAAGTGCCCTCCGCGAAAGGATTCATCATGTTGCGCCATGCCTTGTCCATCGCCTTGCCCGCCGCCGCGGTTCTGCTTCTGGCGGCGTGCGGCCAGGAAGCCGCCCCACCTGCTGCGCCGCGCCCGGCGCTGGTGGTGCAACCGCAGCCGGCCGGAGCCGCTGCCGACAGTTACCCCGGTGAAGTGCGGGCGCGCTTCGAGCCAGAGCTGGCCTTCCGTATAGGCGGCAAGGTCAGCAAGCGCCTGGTCGAGGAGGGGCAGCGGGTCAAGGCCGACCAGCCTTTGGCCGAACTGGACCCGCAAGACGTGCGCCTGCAACTGGAAGCCAACCGTGCCCAGCTGGCAGCCGCGGAGGCCAACCTGTCGCTGGTACGCGCCGAGCGCGATCGTTACCAGAAGCTGCTGGACCGGCAGATGGTCAGCCACTCCCAGTACGACAATGCAGAAAACCTCTACCGGGCAGGCCTGGCCCGCCTCAAGCAGGCCAAGGCCGAGTTCGATGTGGCCGGCAACCAGGCCGAATATGCCGTGCTGCGCGCACCGCAGGCCGGGGTGATCGCTAAGCGCCAGGTCGAGGTGGGCCAGGTGGTTGCCGCCGGGCAGACCGTGTTCACCCTCGCCGCTGATGGCGAGCGCGAGGTGGCCATCGGCCTGCCAGAGCAGCAATTTTCCCGTTTTGCCGTGGGCCAGCCGGTGAGCGTGGAGCTGTGGTCGCACCCGCAGGAGCACTTCCAGGGGCGCATCCGCGAGCTGTCACCGGCCGCCGACCCGCGCTCGCGCACTTTCGCCGCACGCATCGCCTTTACCTCGGCCGCCACGCCTGCAGAGCTGGGCCAGAGCGCCCGGGTGTTCATCGCCCACGAAGGGCAGATCCCGTTGGCGGTGCCGCTGTCCGCGGTTACTGCGGAGAACGGCCAGGCCTACGTTTGGCGGGTCAACAAGGACAGCCGCCTGGAGCGGGCGCAGGTGCGCCTGGGGGCCTATGGCAGCGACAGCGTGCCGGTACTTGAAGGCCTCGCCCCAGGCGACTGGGTGGTCGCCGCCGGTGGCCATGTGCTGCGCGAGGGCCAGGAGGTACGCCCCGTGGACCGCACCAACCGTGTAGTGAACCTGACGGCCAAGGAGTAAGTCCCGATGGGTTTCAACCTTTCTGCCTGGGCGCTGCGCAACCGCCAGATCGTCCTGTTCCTGATGATCCTGCTGGCGGCCATCGGCGCCATGTCCTACACCAAGCTGGGCCAGAGCGAGGACCCGCCGTTCACCTTCAAGGCCATGGTCATCCGCACCCTGTGGCCAGGTGCTACTGCCGAGGAAGTGTCGCGCCAGGTCACTGAACGTATCGAGAAGAAGCTGATGGAAACCGGCGAGTACGAGAGGATTGTCTCGTTCTCCCGCCCTGGCGAATCGCAAGTCACTTTCATGGCCCGCGACTCGCTGCATTCCAAGGACATTCCCGAGCTGTGGTACCAGATCCGCAAGAAGGTCGCGGACATCCGCCACACCTTGCCGCCGGAAATCCAGGGCCCGTTCTTCAACGACGAGTTCGGCACCACCTTCGGCAACATTTATGCGCTGACCGGCGAGGGCTTCGACTATGCGGTGCTCAAGGACTACGCCGACCGTATCCAGATCCAGTTGCAGCGGGTCAAGGACGTGGGCAAGGTCGAGCTGATCGGCCTGCAGGACGAGAAGGTCTGGATCGAGCTGTCCAACCTCAAGCTGGCCACCCTTGGCGTGCCGCTGGAGGCTGTGCAGCAGGCCCTGCGGGAGCAGAACGCGGTAAGCACCGCCGGCTTCTTCGAGACGCCCAGCGAGCGCCTGCAACTGCGGGTGAGCGGGCGCTTCGACAGCGTCGAGCAGATTCGCCAGTTCCCCATTCGCGTCGGTGACCGCACTTTCCGCATAGGCGATGTGGCCGAGGTGCACCGCGGCTTCAACGACCCACCCGCACCGCGCATGCGCTTCATGGGCGAGGATGCCATAGGCCTGGCCGTGTCGATGAAGGACGGCGGCGATATTCTGGTGCTGGGCAAGGCCCTGGAGGGCCAGTTCGAACGCCTGGCGCGTAACCTGCCGGCCGGCATGGAGCTGCGCAAGGTTTCGGACCAGCCGGCGGCGGTCAAGGCCGGCGTGGGCGAGTTCGTCCAGGTGCTGGTCGAGGCGCTGGTCATCGTGCTGCTGGTAAGCTTCTTCTCCCTGGGCCTGCGCACCGGCCTGGTGGTGGCGCTGGCCATCCCGCTGGTGCTGGCCATGGCCTTCGCCGCCATGCATTACTTCGGCATCGGCCTGCACAAGATCTCCCTGGGTGCGCTGGTGCTGGCGCTGGGCCTGCTGGTGGACGACGCGATCATTGCCGTGGAAATGATGGCGATCAAGATGGAGCAGGGCTACGACCGCCTCAAAGCGGCCAGTTATGCCTGGAGCAGCACGGCCTTCCCGATGCTCACCGGTACCCTGATCACCGCGGCGGGCTTCTTGCCCATAGCCACGGCGGCCTCCAGCACCGGTGAGTACACCCGCTCGATCTTCCAGGTGGTGACCATTGCCTTGCTGACTTCGTGGGTGGCGGCCGTGGTGTTCGTGCCTTATCTGGGCGAGCGCCTGCTGCCGGACCTGGCCAAGCTGCATGCCGCGCGCCATGGCAAGGACGGCCACGCGCCAGACCCTTACGCCACACCGTTCTACCAGCGCGTGCGACGGGTGGTGGAGTGGTGTGTGCGGCGGCGCAAGACGGTGATCCTGCTGACCATTGCCGCCTTTGTCGGCAGCATCCTGCTGTTCCGCTTCGTGCCCCAGCAGTTCTTCCCGGCCTCCGGGCGCCCGGAGCTGATGGTCGACCTGAAGCTGGCCGAAGGCGCCTCGCTGGCCAATACCGCCGAGCGGGTCAAGCAACTGGAGGCGCTGCTCAAGCAGCAGGAAGGCATCGACAACTATGTGGCCTACGTTGGCACTGGTTCACCGCGCTTCTACCTGCCGCTGGACCAGCAACTGCCGGCGGCCAGCTTTGCCCAGTTCGTGGTGCTGGCCAAGTCGATGGAAGACCGTGAGCGCCTGCGCAGCTGGCTGATCAGCACCGTGGACCAGCAGTTCCCTGACCTGCGCGCGCGGGTTACCCGCCTGGAAAACGGCCCGCCCGTGGGCTACCCGGTGCAGTTCCGGGTGACTGGCGAGCATATCGAGAAGGCCCGTGCATTGGCCCGTGAAGTGGCCGACAAGGTGCGCCAGAACCCGCATGTGGTAAATGTGCACCTGGATTGGGAAGAACCGAGCAAGGCGGTGTTCCTGGAGATCGACCAGGACCGTGCCCGTGCCTTGGGTGTAAGCACCGCGCACCTGTCCAGCTTCCTGCAAAGCTCGCTGACCGGTACCACGGTCAGCCAGTACCGCGAGGACAACGAGCTGATCGAGATCCTGCTGCGTGGCACGCAGAAGGAGCGCAGCGAGCTGGGCAACCTCGGCAGCCTGGCGCTACCCACCGACAACGGCCAGAGCGTGGCGTTGTCGCAGGTGGCGACCCTGGAGTACGGCTTTGAAGAGGGCATCATCTGGCACCGCAACCGCTTGCCGACCGTGACCGTGCGTGCCGATATCTATGACAAGGAGCAGCCGGCGACGTTGGTGAAGCAGATTTTGCCGACCCTGCAGGAGATCCGCGCCAAGCTGCCCGACGGCTACCTGCTGGAGGTGGGCGGTACCGTAGAAGACTCCGAGCGTGGGCAGAAGTCGGTGAATGCCGGTATGCCGTTGTTCGTGGTGGTGGTGCTGAGCTTGCTGATGATTCAGCTGCGCAGCTTCTCGCGCACGGTAATGGTGTTCCTCACCGCGCCGCTGGGGCTGATTGGTGTAACCCTGTTCCTGTTGGTGTTCCGCCAGCCGTTCGGCTTTGTCGCCATGCTCGGCACCATTGCCCTGGCGGGGATGATCATGCGCAACTCGGTGATCCTGGTGGACCAGATCGAGCAGGATATCGCGGCGGGGATGGAACGTTGGCAGGCAATCATCGAGGCCACGGTGCGGCGCTTCCGGCCGATCGTGCTGACTGCGCTGGCCGCGGTGCTGGCGATGATCCCGTTATCACGTAGCGTGTTCTACGGGCCGATGGCGGTGGCGATCATGGGTGGGTTGATCGTGGCCACGGTGCTGACGCTGCTGTTCCTGCCGGCGTTGTATGCGGCGTGGTTCAGGGTGAAGAAGGGCTGAACACCGCAGGGGAGGGCTTTGCCCTCCTATCACGACACAAGGCCGCTCCCACAAAGGTCCTGCATACGCCGATCGATGTGGGAGCGGCCTTGCGTCGCGATGGGCTGCAAAGCAGCCCCCAGGGCCATCACAGGGCGCCGAATACCTTCTTGGCCAGGCTGGTAGCCGCTTCAGCCGGGTTCTGGCGAATGCTCTGCTCTTGCTTGCCAATCATCTCGAACAGGCCATCCAGCGCCTTTTCGGTCACATAGTTCTCGATGCTGGCGCTCTTGGCGTCAACCACGCCCAGTGCCACTGCCTGGCCGGCAAAGTTGTTGTACTGCTGGGCCAGGCCGACCTTGTCGGTGGCCTGCTTGACGATCGGCAGGAACTTGGCGCGGATCTGCTCGCGGCTGCTCTTGTTCAGGTACTGGGTAGCCGAGTCGTCACCGCCGCTGAGGATGCCCTTGGCATCGGTAACGCTCATGTTCTTCACGGCATCCACCAGTATCGCCTGGGCTTGCGGCACGGCAGCTTCGGCGGCCTTGTTCATGCTGGTTTCCAGGGCCTCGACCTGCTCACCCTTGCCGAACATCTTCATCGCCTTGGCCGCTTTACCGAGGTTACCCGGCAGCTCGATGCGCACGTCCGGGTTGTTGCTGAAACCACCCGGGGTGCTCAGTTGCTTGACGGCGAGTTGTGCGCCTTGGGTCAGGGCATCTTTCAGGCCGCCGGTGGCGTCCTTCTGGCTCAGGTCGCCCAGCGACAGGGCCAGGGCGCTGGCCGACAGCAGCAGGCCGGCGCACAGGGTGGTGAAGCGCAGGGAGGTGCGGATCATGAAGCTTTCCTTGTAAACGGGTAAATGCGGGTATCAGCGAACCTGGTCGACCTTGACGCGCACCGGTTGCGGGTCACTGCCATCCAGCATGACGCCGTGGTGTTCGGTGTTGATGAACAGCAGCTTGCCGTCCAGCTCGATGCGTGCGCTCACCGCATAGCGGTGGCCGGGCTTGACCTGGGTGGGGTCGTAGGTGAGGTGGAACGGCAGCGGCACGTTGCCTTTGACCGGGCCGGCCTGGCGCGCCAGGGTCACCGCCGGGGCGTCCATCAGCGACACATCCTGCAGCTCCACGCTCAGGGTGGCGGCAGGTGGCAGGGCAATGCGCTGCAGGTAGAAGACTTCGCCATCCAGGCTGGCCTGGTTGGACGGGGTTTGGCTGGAACAGGCTGCGAGCAGGGATGCGCAACACAGCATAAAGAGCTTTTTCATGGAATCTCCGTGGTCCTTGGCGCTGGCTTGTGGCCAACCCCAGGGACTTTAGCGGATTTTCCCGTCGGATAAAGCCTCAGATGGTCGAAGTTTCCAGCCCATCGTCACGGTGCAATGCCACCTGGCGGATCGACAGCCGCAGCTCGGCTGACAGCACACGCTTGGCCACGCCCTCGGCCAGCTCGCCGAGCTTGTCGTGGTAACCCAGCTTGCCTTGTGCATCGGCGTGCAGCACGCCTTGCTGGACCAGGGTCTGGATGAAGTGGCGGAACAGCGTCTTGTCGAAGAACTCCGGTGCGTTCAGGCCGTGCAGGATCGACAGGCGCTGGGCCATCATCACGCACAGGTCTTCCAGCTCTTCGGCGCTCAGGCTGTTTTGCCCGCTGTTGAGCAGCAGCGAGGTGGCCATGTAGAAGCGCTGCAGGGTCTGGGTGATGGTACGGGCAAGCAGGGTCAGCAACACGAACTGTCGCGAGCTGGGTGCGGGGCGCATGTACAGGTCGTTGTCCTGGCGCAACAGGCCCTGTTCCACCAGCGCAGTCAGCCACTGGTCGATCACCTCGTCCAGCTGCTCTGGCGCCCAGCGCAGGAACAGCTCGGCCTGCAGGTACGGGTACAACGCGTGCACATACTGGCCCAGCAGTTCGCGGCTCATGCGCGAGCTGCTGAGGAAGAAGCTGGCCAGCAGCGCCGGCAGGGCAAAGATGTGCAGCACATTGTTGCGGTAGTAGGTCATCAGTACCGCGTTGCCTTCATCCAGGTACAGGATGCGGCCCAGGGCGTCCTTTTGCTCGGCTACCAGGTTCATGCCACGTACGTGCTCGATCAGCGCCTGGCCGTCGCCGTCGGGCAGGGTGGTGTGCGGCGAGTAGGGCACCTGGCGCAGCAGGGCCAGGTACAGGTCGAGCACGCGGGTCAGGGCACGTTCGTCCAGGGCCAGGCGGCTGGTGGACAGCAACGCCAGGGCCACCAGGTTGACCGGGTTGATCGCGGCCGCCTCGTTGAGGTGGCGGGCCACGGTTTCGCCCAGGCGGGTGGTGGTGGCGTTCAGCCAGGCTGGGCGGAATTGCGGGCCGTGGTCCTGTTCACGCCAGCCGGGCTGCTGTTGGTCGAGGAAACCGGCCAGGCGGATGGGTTCGCCGAAGTTGACGTAGACCTGGCCAAAGCGCTGCTTGAGTGCGCCGAACACCTTGAAGATGTCGAACACCGATTCCTTCTTCTTGCTGGCACCGCGCAACTCGCCCAGGTAGGTACGGCCTTCGAGCACGCGCTCGTAGCCGATGTACACCGGCACGAACACGATCGGCGTGCGTGACGAGCGCAGGAAGCTGCGCAGGGTAATGGCCAGCATCCCGGTGCGCGGTTGCAGCATGCGTCCGGTGCGCGAGCGGCCGCCTTCGACGAAGTACTCGACCGGGAAACCCTTTGTGTACAGGGTGTGCAGGTACTCGTTGAACACTGCGGTGTACAGCGGGTTGCCCTTGAACGTACGGCGCATGAAGAACGCGCCGCCACGGCGTAGCAGGTTGCCCACCACCGGCATGTTGAGGTTGATGCCCGCGGCCACGTGTGGCGGGGTCAGGCCGTTGCGGAACAGCAGGTACGACAGCAGCAGGTAGTCGATGTGGCTGCGGTGGCACGGTACGTAAATCACCTCGTGGCCGGGGGCAATGCCCTGCACCTGCTCGATGTGGTTGACTTTGATGCCGTCGTAGATCTTGTTCCAGAACCAGCTGAGCACCACTTCAAGGAAGCGGATAGCGGTGTAGGTGTAGTCCGAGGCGATCTCGTTGCCGTAGCGCAGCGCCTGGGCTTCGGCCTTGGCCAGTGGCAGGTTTTCGCGCTGCGCCTCGTCGGCGATGGCCTGGCGCACCAGTGGGGCGTGGACCAGGCCTTTGACCAGGTTGCGCCGGTGCGAGATGTCCGGGCCGATGACAGCGGTCTTGAGGTTGCGAAAATGCACGCGCATCAGGCGCTGGGCCATGCGCACAGTGCGCTCGTGGCCCTTGTTGTGCTGCACCAGTTCGCGCAGGTGAATTGGCGCGGAGAACTGCACCCGGGTCTTGCGCCCCAGGATCAGCACGGTCAGCAGCCGACGCAGGCGCCCGGTAACCGCCCAGCTGTCGGCGAACAGCAGCTTCCATGGGCTGGATTCGCTGGCCGGGGTCTGGCCCCAGAACACGCTGACCGGAATGATCTGCGCATCATCCTCGGCATGCTGGCTGATGGCAGCCACCAGGCGCTCAAGCGTGGGCGGGGCACCGCGCTTGTCCTGGCGGCCGAGCCAGTCCGGGTCGGGGGTCAGGTAGAAGAACGCGGCGGGCTCTTGCAGTGGCCCGACCGCTACCGGCAGCACCGGGCGCGGCAGCCCCGCTTTGGTGCATTCGTGGTCGAGTACGGCCAGGTCGGTGAGCGCCGGTGACGGCAGGGCATAGAACACTGGCCGGCTACGGTCCAGGTTCAATGACATGGAAGACTGGTTGATGGTCTCGGAGCGCACCCACAGGTACAACAGGCGACGCAGGGCGCCGAAAATCAGGCGGCGCAGGGGGGAACGGGTCATGGGGTGTGTGCCCTGGGTGTGATGTTCAGGTGAGTATCCAGCTATTTAGTCTGCCGTATGTGCGTAAGTTCAGCAAAAATCGGCCAACAGCGGGACCGTCATCAATTTTTTTTGTTCTGTGTCATATACTCGGCCTGCCACTTGCAGGATATTTCGGCAAGCGGCGTTGGTACGGGGCAGGTGACCCCATGCCTACAAGGCGATTTTCACAATAAAAATCCGGAGTAGTTCAGATGTCGTCTCGTGAGACTGGGAATGTAAAGTGGTTCAACGATGCCAAGGGTTATGGCTTCATTCAGCGCGAAGGTGGTGCGGATGTGTTCGTCCACTATCGGGCGATCCGCGGTGAGGGGCATCGTACCCTGGTCGAAGGGCAGCGCGTGGAATACGCCTGCGTGCAGGGCCAGAAAGGCCTGCAAGCCGAAGACGTAGTAGGCCTCTGAGCCTTTTGCGGTAGGCCTCAAGCTGCAAGTTGACCGTGTAACTTGCAGCCTGAAGCAACCTGTTTCAGCTGGTACGCCAGGTGATTTCCTCTTCACCGTCGGCGCTGATGCGGACCCAGCGGTCGGCATCTTCTTCCCCGTCTTCCTCGACCCAGCCACCCGGTGCGCAGCGCACTTCCACACCCAGTGCGGCAAATGCGGCGCGGGCGCAGGCAACGTCATCGGCCCATGGCGTCTGGTCGCTTTCCAGGTAAAGGCTGTTCCATTTCCCTACAGCTTTGGGTAACCAGGTGACCGGAATGTTACCGGCCTGGCATTTGAAGGTCTGGCCTTTCTGCTTCCATTCGCTGCACGGGCCGATCGCCTGGGCGAGCCACTCGGCAATCTGCTTGTGGTCGACGTCGGCGTCCTTCAGGTAGATCTCGATATCAGGTTGGCGCATAAGGGCTCCGGGTGTGCTCAGTCTTGGCGCACGAAATAGTCATAACGCATGGAAACCGTGACTTCGAACGGCTCGGGCTGGTCGATCACCCGGGCACGTTTTTCGGCGCTGGCGCGCCAGCCGTGCGGGGTCATGGCCAGCAGGTCGGCGCGGGCCTTGGGCGCGGCCAGGCTCAGGCGGAACTCGAGGATTTCGCTGTGGGCATGGGCCATGCCTTCGGGGACCAGGGCCAGGTGCTTGTCGTCGGCGTAAGGGCGTACTTCATCGTAGAGCACTTCGCGCAGTTCCATCAGGTGGCCGCTGGTCGGGCCGACGCGCATCAGGCCACCGCCGGGGCTGAGCAGGCGCTTGGCCTCGGCCCAGTCCAGCGGGCTGAACACGCTGGCAATGAACTGGCAGCTGGCGTCGGCCAGCGGCACGCGGGCCATGCTGGCGACCATCCAGGTGACCTCCGGCGCACGGCGGCAGGCGCGCTTGACTGCCTCGCGGGAGATATCCAGGGCATAACCGTCGGCGGCCGGCAGGGCCTGGGCGATCTGTGCGGTGTAGTAACCCTCACCGCAGCCGATGTCCAGCCAGGCGCCAGGCCGGCGTTCGGTGGCCAGTTCGGCCAGGCGGCGGGCCACCGGCGCATAGTGGCCGGCGTCGAGGAAGTCGCGGCGGGCCTCGACCATGGCCTGGTTGTCACCCGGGTCGCGGCTGTTCTTGTGCTGCACCGGCAGCAGGTTCAGGTAACCCTGGCGGGCGCGGTCGAAGCGGTGGCCGGCTGGGCACACCACTCCGTTGTCGAGCCGGCTCAGCGGCGCCTGGCAAAGGGGGCAGGCAAGCATCAGGCGAGCAACCGGACCAGGGTCTGGTAGTAGATTTCGGTCAGCAGGTCGAGGTCGCTGGCCAGGATCCGCTCGTCGACCTGGTGGATGGTGGCGTTGACCGGGCCGAGCTCGACCACCTGGGTGCCCATGGTGGCGATGAAGCGGCCATCGGAGGTGCCGCCACTGGTCGACGGTTGGGTGTCGCGGCCGGTGACACCTTTGATGCTGGCCGAAACGGCATCCAGCAGTTCGCCCGGCTCGGTGAGGAACGGCAGGCCCGACAGCGCCCAGTCGATCGACCAGTCCAGTTCGTGCTTGTCGAGGATCGCCGACACCCGCGCCTGCAGGCCTTCGACGGTGGACTCGGTGGAGAACCGGAAGTTGAACAGCGCGGTCAACTCGCCCGGGACCACGTTGGTGGCGCCGGTGCCGGAGTTGAGGTTGGAGATCTGGAAGCTGGTCGGCGGGAAGAATGCATTGCCTTCGTCCCAGTGCTCGGCTGCCAGTTCCGCCAGGGCCGGTGCGGCCAAATGGATCGGGTTGCGCGCCAGGTGCGGGTAGGCCACATGGCCTTGCTTGCCGCGCACGGTCAGCTTGGCGCCCAACGAACCACGGCGGCCGTTCTTGACCACGTCACCCAGCAGGGTGGTGCTGGACGGTTCGCCGACGATGCACCAGTCCAGGCGCTGGTTACGTGCTTTCAGGCGTTCGACCACAGCCTTGGTGCCGTGGTGGGCCGGGCCTTCCTCGTCGCTGGTGATCAGGAAGGCGACCTTGCCGCGGTGGTCCGGGTAGTCCTGCACGAAGCGCTCGCTGGCAATCACCATGGACGCCAGGCTGCCTTTCATGTCGGCGGCGCCACGGCCGCAGAGCATGCCGTCGGCGTCGATCAGCGCTTCGAACGGTTCATGCTGCCATTGCTGCACCGGGCCGGTGGGCACCACGTCGGTGTGGCCGGCGAAGCACAGTACCGGGCCGTCCTGGTTGCCGTGGCTGGCCCAGAAGTTGTCGACGTCCTCGATGCGCATGGGCTCGAGCTGGAAACCGACGGCGCCCAGGCGGTTCATCATCTGCGCCTGGCAGTCGGCGTCGACGGGGGTGACCGAGGGACGACGGATCAGGTCGCAGGCCAGTTGAAGGGTAGGCGAGAGCTCGGCAGGGGCCGTCATGAGGGACTCCGGGGCAAGGCGGGGAATTCTGAGGGGCGTTATCTTATATCAAACGGTTTAAGGCGGCACGGCCCATTCGCGGGCACGCCCGCTCCCACAGGTCCGTCACAGACATTCAGAACTGTGCAGTACCTGTGGGAGCGGGCGTGCCCGCGAATGGGCTGCAAAGCAGCCCCGGCAATCTCAAGCCTGCTGCGGTTCGGCAGCCTTTTCTGCAGGCTTGGGCAGCGAAGACAGGAAAGCCATCACCAGCGCCGCCAGGTACGGCAGTGACTGCACCAGTAGCATCGCCACCCAGAAGCGCATGTCCGAACTCGGCAGCCCTTGCACCAGGTAGATACCCAGCGCGGCGCCCCACAGCAACAACATGATGAACAGCTCTTCACGCGCCTCGGAAATAGCCACCAGCAACCCATGGCTATCGGCGTTCTTCGGTGTGCGGAAGAACGGCATGCTGCTGGTGAAGAACCCATACAGCACCGCCTTGGCGATGGTGTGCGACAACGCCAGCCCCGCCAGCGCCGCAGCAAAGGCATCCTTCAGGTTCACCCCCACCGCGCGGCGGTAAAGGAAGATGATCTTGCCGACCTTGAAGAAGAACAGCGCCAGTGGCGGGATGGCGAAGATCATCAGCGGCGGGTCGACCCGGTGCGGCACGATGATCATCGCTGCCGACCACAACAGTGCACCGACGGTGAAGAAGATGTTCATGCCATCGGCAATCCACGGCAGCCAGCCGGCCAGGAAGTGATAGCGCTGGCCACGGGTCAGCTCACTGCCCTTGCCGCGCAACAGGGCGCTGGCGTGGTGCTTGATGATCTGGATGGCGCCATAGGCCCAGCGGAAGCGCTGCTTCTTGAAGTCGATGAAGGTGTCGGGCATCAGGCCCTTGCCGTAGCTGTTGTGGGCGTAGGCGGCCGACAGGCCTTTCTCGAACACGCGCAGGCCCAGCTCGGCGTCCTCGCAGATGCACCATTCGGCCCAGCCCAGCTCTTCCAGCACGCTACGCCGGGTCATGGTCATGGTGCCATGCTGGATGATCGCGTCACGGTCGTTGCGGGTGACCATGCCGATGTGGAAGAAGCCCTTGTACTCGCTGTAGCACAGCTGCTTGAAGGCGCTTTCGTGCTGGTCGCGGTAGTCCTGCGGTGACTGCACCACGGCAATTTTCGGGTCGGCGAAGTGCGGCACCATGTGCTTGAGCCAGTTGCGGTCGACGCAGTAGTCCGAGTCGATCACCGCGATCACCTCGGCGTCCTTGGCGGTGTGCGGGATCAGGTAGTTCAGCGCGCCGCCCTTGAAGCCGGCCAGTGGCGCGACGTGGAAGAACTTGAAGCGCTCGCCGAGCTTCTCGCAGTGGGCCTTGAGCGGCTCCCATACGGCCGGGTCCTTGGTGTTGTTGTCGATCACCAGTACTTCGTAGTCGGGGTAGTCCAGCGCGGCCAGGGCATCGAGGGTTTTTTTCACCATCTCTGGCGGCTCGTTGTAGCACGGTACGTGCACCGAAACCTTGGGCCGGTAGGCGCTGTCGGCCTGCACCGGCAGGAACTCGCGGCGGCGCTTGTGGATCCATACCGCCTCGGCCAGTTCGTGGGCCTCGGTGAGCAGCACGATGAACACGCCCAGCGCGCCGAGGGCCAGCAGCACGCCCACGGTCAGGCTGAACCAGGTGCTGTATTGCTGGCTGTAGTCGTAGGCGATCCACACCAGTACCGACCCGCACAGGAAGGTGATGAAGGTGAGGAAGGTACGGCCGCGCTGGCGCAGGGCCGAGCCGTCGATGAACAGCACCATCAGGGCAATCATCGCCAGCACCACCGAGGCTACCGCCAGGGCACGCCACTGCGGGATCGCCACCACCGGGCCGTCGAAGTTGAATTTTTGCTGGCGTTCGGCGTTGTACACGCCCCAGTAGGCACCCACCGAGCCTTCGTCGCTGGCCTTCCACGGCTGGTCATAGGCTTCGATGACGAAGTAGTTGTAGCCGCGTCGGTTGAGGGTGTTTACCAGGGTGCGCAGGTAGATGGCCTGGTCGGCCTGGGTGGCATCGGCACCGCCGCGCATGCGGCCATTGCTCGGCCAGCCGACTTCCGAGAGCAGCAGGGGTTTGCGTGGGAACTGCTGTTTCAGCTCCCGCGCCCGGTCGAGCACGAATTCGACCGAATCCTTCATCGGCACGAACTCCCAGTAGGGCAGGATGTGCGCGGCAATCAGGTCGACGTGCTTGGCCAGTTCCGGGTTTTCCTTCCAGATATGCCATTGCTCACTGGTGGTCACCGGCACCTTGACCGCTGCGCGGACCCGGTCCAGGTATTTGATCAGGTTTTCCGGCGTGACTTCTTCACGGAACAGCGCCTCGTTGCCGACCACCACCCGCACTACGCTGCGCGAGGTGTTGGCCAACTGGATGGCCGTGGCGATTTCGCGCTCGTTGCGCTCAAGGTCCGGGCTGATCCAGATCCCCAGCGTTACCCGCAGGCCAAATTCCTCGGCCAGGCGCGGGATATCCGCCTGGGTGCCCTCCACGGTGTAGATGCGGATGCTGTCGGTCAGCTTGCTCAGCTGCTCCAGGTCTTGGCGCATCTCGTCGTCAGTGGGGTACTGGCCCTTTTGCGGGCTTTCACCCAGGCGGAATGGTGAATACGAGAAGCCGGAGATCTGCTCCGGCCAGGCGGGGGCGGAAACCGGGCGGTTGATCAGTGCCCAGAACCCGGTGAACAGCGCGGCGATGGCCAGGACCACGACCAGGTTCAGGCCGAATTTACGTGAAGACATTGTCGTCCATATGTGTCGAAGTGATAGGACATTAAAGCAGGGTTGGTAGTCTCTTTCCTAACGATGCAGGCCATGGGCCCGCTGGCATATAATGCGCGCCGGTTTTTTGGGGTATGAACATGAGCACAGAAGATCCACGCTTTGCCGGCGTAGCCCGGCTGTACGGTGACCAGGGGCTGCAACGCCTGGGCCAGGCCCATGTGGCCGTGGTCGGTATTGGCGGGGTGGGTTCGTGGGCGGCCGAAGCGCTGGCCCGTAGTGGCGTGGGCGAGATCACCCTGTTCGACCTCGACGATGTCTGCGTCAGCAACACCAACCGCCAGGCCCATGCCCTGGAAGGGCAGGTGGGGCGGCCCAAGGTCGAGGTCATGGCCGAACGCCTGCGGGCGATCAACCCGGCGTGCACCGTGCATGCGGTGGCCGACTTCGTCACCCGCGACACCATGGCCGAGTACATCACCGAGAACCTCGACTGTGTGATCGACTGCATCGACAGCGTCATGGCCAAGGCGGCGCTGATTGCCTGGTGCCGGCGGCGCAAGATCGCCATCGTTACCACCGGGGGCGCCGGCGGGCAGATCGACCCGACGCAGATCCAGATCGCCGACCTGAACAAGACCTTCAACGACCCGCTGGCCTCGCGGGTGCGCTCTACCTTGCGCCGCGATTACAACTTTTCGCGCAATGTCAGCCGCAACTATGGCGTACCGTGCGTGTTCTCCAGCGAACAGCTGCGTTACCCCAAGGGCGATGGCAGCGTTTGCCTGCAGAAAAGCTTCGTCGGCGAGGGCGTGCGGCTGGACTGCTCGGGTGGCTTTGGCGCGGTGATGATGGTGACCGCGACCTTTGGCATGGTGGCGGCGAGCAAGGCGGTGGAAAAACTTGTGGCTGGGGCGCGGCGGCCTTCGGAGCGGGTTAAGCCCGAATAGACCGCGTGGGCTTCTTCGCGGGTGAACCCGCTCCCACAGGGGCTGCGTAGCGTTCAGGCTGGCACTGTTCCTGTGGGAGCGGGTTTACCCGCGAAGAAGGCAGCGCCGATCTAGCGGTTGGACGCCAACTCCGCCATCCGCTGCAACACCGCATGCAGACCATTGCTGCGCGATGGCGACAGTTGGCGCTCCAGCCCCAGCTGGGTGAACCACTCCCGCAGATCAAGCCCGGCCAGCTCTTCACTGGCCAACCCCTGCACGCGCAGCAGCAGCAACGCCAGCAGCCCGCGCAACAGACGGGCATCGCTACCGGCCTTGAACCGCCACACGCCCTCGACCCGCTCGGCCACCAGCCACACCAGGCTTTCGCAGCCGTGTACCCGGTTGGCCTCGGTCTTTTCGGCGTCAGTCAGCGGCTCAAGCCGGTCACCCCATTGCATCAGCAGCCGCGCACGCTGTTCCCAGCCTTTGCCCTGTTGAAACGCTTCCAGCGCCTGAAGCGCCTGTTCCGGCAGGCTCATCGCAACAGCTCCAGGCCTTGATCCAGCGCCGCGAAGAAACGCTGCAGGTCGTCGCTGTCGTTGTACAAGCCCAACGACACCCGTATCGCGCCCTCCAGCCCCAGCCCCTTGAGCAGCGGCATGGCACAGTGATGCCCGGCGCGCACGGCAATGCCCTGCTCGGTGAGCAGGTGGGCGATATCGGCGTTGTGTACGCCGTCGATGACGAAGCTGGCCAGGGCGACCTGTGGCGCCCCGAGCACCCGCACGCCTTCGCGGTCGGCCAGGCCACGCAGCAGGTGCTGGTGCAGGCTGGTTTCATGGGCTTCGACAGCCTGGGCATCGAGGCTGGCCAGGTAGTCAAGGGTCGCGCCCAAGCCGATCACCCCGGCGATCGGCGGTGTACCCGCTTCGAATCCCAAAGGTGCCGGGCGGAAGCTGGCGCTGTGGTACTCGGCCAGTTGCACCATCTCGCCACCGTACTGCCAGTGGCGCAGCAGTTCCTGGGCCTGGCTGCGGCCGTAGAGCACGCCGACGCCGTCCGGGCCATACAGCTTGTGGCTGGAGAACACATAAAAATCGCAGCCCAGCTGCTGTACGTCATGGCGGCCATGCACCACGCCCTGGGCGCCGTCGACCACGGTCAATGCACCTTGCGCGCGCGCATGGGCCAGCAGGGCGGGCAGCGGCTGCCAAGTGCCCAGCACGTTGGACAACTGGCTGACGGCTAGCACGCGGGTGCGCGGGCCGATCAGTTGCAATGCCTGGTCCAGGTCGATGTGGCCATGGGCATCCAGCGGCAGCACCACCAGGCGCAGGTTGCGCCGGCGTGCAAGCTGTTGCCAAGGCAGCAGGTTGGCATGGTGCTCCAGGGCGCTGACGGCAATTTCGTCACCCGCTTCGAAGCGGTATTCCAGGCCATAGGCCAGCAGGTTCAGTGCCGAGGTGGCGCCATGGGTGAACACGATCTGCCGTGAGTCGGCGGCATTTAGCCAGGCGGCGACCTTGTCGCGGCTGGTTTCGAAGGCCTGGGTCGCCAGTGCGCCGGGCAAGTGCTGGGCACGGTGCACGTTGGCCGCGCCATGGCCGTAATAATGGCTCAGGGCATCGAGCAGGGCCTGCGGCTTCTGGGTGGTGGCGGCGCTGTCCAGGTAAGTCTGGTGCTGCCGTTGCAGGGCGGCGATGGCGGGGAAATCGGCACGCCAGGGGGAGGGCTGGAACATGTTTGCGAGGCCTGGAATGAAAATCGGGTCTGGCGTGGTGCCAGACCCGATCTTAACACTTCAAGCGCTTAGCGTACGCTGTTCGCGAGCAAGCTCGCTCCTACAGGGCTGAAGGAATCTCAGTTGTGAGCGTGCAATGCTTCGTTCAGCTCGATGGCCGACTTGTGGGTCTTGCACTCAACCGCGCCGTTCAGCGAGTTGCGGCGGAACAGCAGGTCGGTCTGGCCGGCCAGGTCGCGGGCCTTGACCACTTTGACCAGCTCGTTGTTCTCGTCCAGCAGGTTCACCTTGGTACCAGCGGTGATGTACAGGCCGGCTTCGACGGTATTGCGGTCGCCCAGCGGAATGCCGATACCGGCGTTGGCGCCGATCAGGCAGCCTTCGCCAACCTTGATGACGATGTTGCCGCCACCGGACAGGGTACCCATGGTCGAGCAGCCGCCGCCCAGGTCCGAGCCCTTGCCAACGAATACGCCAGCGGAAACGCGGCCTTCGATCATGCCCGGGCCTTCGGTGCCAGCGTTAAAGTTGACGAAGCCTTCGTGCATGATGGTGGTGCCTTCGCCGATGTAGGCGCCCAGGCGCACACGGGCGGTGTCGGCGATACGCACGCCGGCCGGGACCACGTAGTCGGTCATTTTCGGGAACTTGTCTACCGAGAACACTTCCAGCAGCTCGCCCTTCAGGCGCGCTTCCAGTTGCATTTCTGCCAGTTCGCTCAGGTCGACCGCGCCCTGGTTGGTCCAGGCCACGTTCGGCAGCAGCGGGAAGATGCCGGCCAGGCTCACGCCGTGCGGCTTGACCAGGCGGTGCGACAGCAGGTGCAGCTTGAGGTAGGCCTCTGGGGTCGAGGACAGTGCAGCGTCTTCGGCCAGCAGGGTGGCGACCAGCGGCTTGTGGCTTTCGGCCAGGCGGGTCAGCAGTGCGGCCTGGGCGGCGTCGACGCCTTTCAGGGCTTCGGCCAGTTGTGCGGCCTGGGCGTTGCTGAAGGCGATGGCCTGGTTGCCACCTTCGTAACCAAGAACGGGGGCTACTGCAGCAACCAGTTCGGCGCTCGGGTTGAGCAGCGGTTGTGCGTAGAACACTTCCAGCCAGGCGCCCTGGCGGTTCTGGGAGCCGACACCGAAGGCCAGGCTGAACAGGGTATTGGACATGTGATTACCTCGTGCGAAATAGGGTAGGGGCTCAGGCCAGGGCAGCGGCGTACAGGTCGGGCTTGAAGCCGACCAGGGTACGCGCGCCAAGGTCGAGCACCGGGCGTTTGATCATTGACGGCTGGGCCAGCATCAGTTCGACGGCCTTGGCCTGGTCGAGGTCGGCCTTGCTGGCGTCGTCCAGCTTGCGGAAGGTGGTGCCGGCACGGTTGAGGATGACTTCCCAGCCGTGTTCGTCGCACCAGCGGTTCAGGCTGTCACGGTCGATGCCTTGGGTTTTGTAATCGTGGAATTCGTAGGCGATGGCTTTGTCTTCCAGCCAGGTGCGCGCCTTTTTCATGGTGTCACAGGCTTTGATGCCGTAGAGCGTGTAGGTCATTGTGTGCATTGGGGATCACAGGTTGCCCCAATCTCTCCATTTTCCGATGTTAGTCGCGGGATTATGCGGGAACGACGTTGTGAGCGCCACGGGTGTGCATGTCTTGGGGTTCGGTGGGAGCGTGGTTGGGCCTGCCGTGGGTCTTGCAGCGCCTGTGGGGGCGAGCGTCGCAGGTGTTCACCGGAACATTTTCAGCGCCTATGAGATCGAGCGCCGCCCGCGCGGCGCATCGCGACGCAAGGCCGCTCCCACATTTGTTTCGGGCCAGTCCATCCTGTGCCAGGCGCGCGCGACTGCCTTGTCTGTACGACGCGATATCGAGCCATGCGCCAAGGCGCTCGCGCGCGAATCCCACAGGAATAATTGGCCCGAAACAAATGTGGGAGCGGCCTTGCGTCGCGATGCGCCGCGCGGGCGGCGCTCGATCTCATAGGCGCGGCAAGACCCAAGCCAGGCCCAACCACCAAACCGAAGTATCATCATGTTACATATTCCCCAGCCACCTGCGACTATCGTGCAGCGGCCTCAACTCGCCGATCGCCGCTAACATATTGTTTCAATGGCGATGTTTCGCCCTGTTGTCGTTTCTGGTTCACAAAGGAAGCTTTCCCGGATGCAGTCCGCCTACACCGTCCTCATCCTGCTGACCTTGGTCAGCCTGTCGAAGCTGGTCGGTCGCATGATTCCGCTGCCCTTGCCGCTGGTGCAGATTGCCGCTGGCGCCTTGCTGGCGTGGCCGACACTGGGCCTGCATGTGGCCCTGGACCCCGAGCTGTTCCTGTTCCTGTTCCTGCCACCGCTGCTGTTCGCCGACGGCTGGCGCATTCCCAAACGTGAGTTGTGGCGCATCCGTGGGCCGGTGGTGGCGCTGGCCGTGGGCCTGGTGTTGTTCACCGTGGTCGGGGCCGGCTACTTCATACACTGGCTGATGCCGAGCATCCCGTTGCCAGTGGCCTTCGCCCTGGCTGCGGTGTTGTCACCGACCGACGCCGTGGCGGTTTCGGCAATTAGCCAGGACCGCCTGCCTACGCCGCTGATGCACATGCTGCAGGGTGAGGCGCTGATGAACGACGCGTCGGGCCTGGTGACCTTCAAGTTTGCCCTGGCAGCAGCGATCACTGGGGTGTTCTCGCTGACCGACGCAAGCTTCAGCTTCGTCCTGGTCGCCCTTGGCGGCCTGGCGGTGGGGGTGGCGCTGAGCTGGCTGATTGGCCGCCTGCGCACCTGGATGATCGCCCGTGGCTGGGACGACCCGGCCACCCACGTGGTGTTCATGTTGTTGCTGCCGTTTGCCGCCTACGTGCTAGCCGAACGCCTGGGCGTGTCGGGTATTCTCTCGGCGGTAGCGGCCGGCATGATGCAGAGCTGGCTTGACCTGCTGCCACGGCAGACCAGCACCCGCCTGCTCAACCGTAGCGTGTGGTCGTTGCTGGAGTTCGCTTTCAACGGCCTGATCTTCCTGCTGCTGGGCCTGCAGTTGCCGGACATCATCAAGGCCGTGGTCAGCCACGAGGCCACCGTTTGGCCGACCCTGGCCTACCGCAGCCTGGACGTGGTGGCAATCTTTGCCGTGTTGATACTTTTGCGGTTCATCTGGGTGCAGAGTATCTGGCGCGCGATCGGTGTGGTACGCCGCTGGCGCGGCAAGCCGGCACTGGTGCTGATGCCCACGGCGCGCTCCTGCTGGCTAATGACCTTGGGCGGTGTCCGCGGTGCGGTTACCCTGGCCGGTGTGATGTCGATACCGCTGCTGATGGGGGCGGGCAAGGCCTTCCCGGAACGTGACCTGCTGATCTTCATTGCTGCCGGGGTGATCCTGCTGTCGTTGATCAGTGCCTGTATTGCCCTGCCGCTGTTGCTGCGTGGGGTGACCAAGAGCCCCGACGAGCGCTTGCACCAGGAGGTGCAGGAAGCCTGGCGGCGCACGGCCGAGGCGGCGATCCATGCCCTTGAGGCAGAGGAAGTGATCGACAGCAATGCCCCGCAGGATGCCGCGCAGGCGACCCTGGCGACCGAGCTGAAGGCACGCTTGATGGCGGAATATCGGGATGAGCTGGACAGTTACAACGACAGTGCCGAAGCCAAGGCCCTGGCCGAGCAGATGGATTTGCTGGAACGGCGTTTGCGCTTGCGGGCGCTAAGGGCGCAGCGGCTGGAGCTGTATAACCTGCATCGCCGGCACGAAGTGGGGGATGAAGTGGTGCGGCAGGTGCTGGGTGAGCTGGATATGAGTGAGGCGAACCTGGGGTCAGTCAAGTAGACTGCGAAGGGCCGCAAAGCGGCCCAATTTGCTGAGTCAGCGGTTCTGCAGGAATGCGCGAATCCGCTCTGCCGCCTCGATGCACTCGGCCAGCGGTGCAACCAGCGCCATGCGCACGCGCCCGGCACCCGGGTTGACCCCATCCACTTCACGCGACAGGTACGACCCCGGCACCACCGTCACATGCTGGGCTTCGAACAGGTCACGGGTGAACTCGGCATCGCCGCCCGGCACCTTGGCCCACAGGTAGAAGCTGCCATCCGGGCGCTGCACGTCCAGCACCGGTTGCAGGATATCCAGCACGGCATCGTACTTGGCGCGGTACTGGTCGCGGTTTTCGCGCACATGCGCCTCGTCCTGCCAGGCAGCGATGCTGGCCAGCTGGGTTTGTACCGGCATGGCGCAGCCATGGTAGGTGCGGTACAGCAGGAACGGCTTGATGATCTCGGCATCGCCGGCGACGAAGCCCGAGCGCAGGCCAGGCAGGTTGGAACGCTTGGACAGGCTGTGGAACACCACGCAGCGCTTGAAGTCGCTACGGCCAAGTTCCGCGCAAGCGGTCAGCAGACCTGGTGGCGGGGCGTCTTCGTCGAAGTACAGCTCGCTATAGCACTCGTCGGCGGCGATTACGAAGTCGTGCTCGTCGGCCAGGGCAATCAGCTTCTTCAGGGTATCCATCGGCACCAGGGCGCCAGTGGGGTTGCCCGGCGAACACAGGAACAGAATCTGGCAACGCTTCCAGACCTCTGCCGGCACGGCATCGAAGTCAGGGTTGAAACCGTTGCTTTCCAGGCATGGCAGGTAGTGCGGGGTAGCGCCGGCCAGCAACGCTGCACCTTCGTAGATTTGATAGAACGGGTTGGGGCTGACCACCAGGCCGTCATCGGCGCGGTTGACCACGGCCTGGGTGAAGGCGAACAGCGCTTCACGGGTGCCGTTGACCGGCAGGATGTGGCGGTCGGCGTCCAGCCAGCCGGCCGGCACGCCAAAACGCCGCTCGCACCACTGGCCGATGGCCTGGCGCAGCGCTGGCAAGCCGATGGTGCTCGGGTAAACCGCCAGTTTGTCGAGGTTGTCGGCCATGGCTTGGGCGACGAACGCCGGCGATTCATGCTTCGGCTCACCGATCGACAGGGCGATGGCGCGTTTGTCTGCCGCAGGCTTCACGCTGCCCAGCAGGGCGCGGAGCTTTTCGAACGGGTAGGGCTGAAGCTGGGTCAAGGCATGGTTCATCGGCGCAAGGTCTCGTCAATCGTCTAATCGTTAAAAGGTCACGCGGGTAGGGCTGGCATCGCTGGCCTGGCCGGCCTGCAGCTGCTGGACGATGGCCTCCTGCAGGCGGCTGCACAGCTGCGGGTCGGACAGCGGCTGGTTGTCGGCATCGGTGATGAAGAACACGTCTTCCACGCGCTCGCCAAGTGTGGCGATCTTGGCGTTCTGTAGTGACAGGTCGAACTCCAGGAAGATCCGCCCGAGCCGGGCCAGCAGGCCTGGGCGGTCTGGCGCGGTGATTTCGAGGATGGTCACTGGCCGCTGGGCATCGTTGAGGATGGTCACCTGCGGCGGGAAGTCGAAGTGCTTGAGCTGGCGCGGTACCCGGCGCTGGATGATGGTAGGGTAGTCCTCGGGGTTGCGCAGTGCTTCGGTCAGGCCGTCGCGAATCTGCCGCACCCGTTGCGGGTTGTCGCCGATCGAGCCGCCGTCGTTGTCCAGCACGATGTAGGTATCGAGGGTGAACTGGCTGCTCGAGGTGATGATCCGCGCGTCATGAATGTTCAGGTTCAGCTGCGACATGGCTGCCACCGTCACGGCGAAGAAGTCGTGCTGGTCGGGGGCGTAGATGAAGATCTGCGTACCGCCTTCGAATTCGCGCTGGGTGGTTTCCTTGATCAGCACCAGTGGCCCGCCATCGGCCGGCTGCTGCAGGATCGCGTCACTGTGCCAGGCCACGTCGGCGGCGTTGTGCTTGAGGAAGTAGTCATCGCCCAGCTGCGACCACAGTTGTTCGACGTCGTCCGGGTCGGTGCCCTCGCGCACCAGGATGTCCAGTGCTGCGGATTGGGTCTGGCGAATCTGCTCTTCGCGGTCCAGCGGGTTTTCCAGGCCACGGCGCAGGGCGCGCTTGGTCTCGGTGTACAGCTGGCGCAGCAGGCTGGCCCGCCACGAGTTCCACAGGCTGGGGTTGGTGGCGTTGATGTCGGCCACGGTCAGCACATAGAGGTAGTCCAGGCGCGTCTCGTCGCCCACGTGCAGGGCAAAATCGTTGATTACCTGCGGGTCGGACAAGTCCTTGCGCTGGGCGGTGGTCGACATCACCAGGTGGTTCTGTACCAGCCAGACGATCAGCCGGCTGTCCCAGGCCGGCAACTGGTGGCGTTCGCAGAACTTCTGCGCGTCCACCGCGCCCAGCTCGGAGTGGTCGCCTTTGCGACCCTTGCCGATGTCGTGGTACAGGCCGGCCAGGTAGATCAGCTCGGGTTTGGGCAGGCGGCCCATGAGCTTGCTGGCCAGCGGGAATTTCTCGGACACCGGCGTGTACTGCAGCTTGCGCAGGTGCTTGATGAGGTTGAGGGTGTGCGCATCGACCGTGTAGATGTGGAACAGGTCGTGCTGCATCTGCCCGACGATCAGGCCGAACTCTGGCAGGTAGCGGCCGAGGATGCCGTAGCGGTTCATCCGCCGCAGGTTGCGGTGGATGCCGATTTCGCACTTGAACAGCTCGATGAACAGGCTGGTGTTGCGGATGTCGGTGCGGAAGGTATCGTCGATCAGATGGCGGTGCTCACGCAGCAGGCGCACCGTATCGGCGCGCACGCCCTTGATCTCGGGGTGCTGGGCCATCAGAACGAAGATTTCCAGCATGGCGAACGGCGTGCGCTTGAACACGTTCGGCTTGGTGGCCTCTATATAGCCATCATGCAGGCGAAAGCGCGCATTCAGTGGCTGGGTGGTGCCGCTGTCATCATCGGCGAGGATGACCTCTTCGAAGTGCTGGATGATCAGGTCGCACAGCTGGCTGATGCTCATCACCACCCGGTAGTACTGCTGCATGAACTGCTCGATCGCCCGCTTGGGGTTGTCGTCGCTGTAGCCCAGCAGCGCGGCAATGCTGCGCTGGTGGTCGAACAGCAGGCGGTCCTCGGCACGCCCGGCCAGCATGTGCAGGGCGTAGCGCACCTTCCACAGGAAGTCTTGGGACGAGGCCAGCAGCTCGTTCTCGCTTTCCAGCAAAAAGCCTTCGCCGGCCAACGCGTGCAGGTTGAGGGTGCCGTACTGGCGGCGGGCCACCCACAGCACCGTCTGGATGTCGCGCAGGCCGCCGGGCGAGCCCTTGACGTTGGGTTCGAGGTTGTACTCGGTGTCGTTGTACTTGTGGTGGCGGGCCTTGAGTTCGGCGCGCTTGGCCAGGAAGAACTCCTTGCTCGGCCACATGTGCGCGGTGCTGGTCACTTCCAGCATGCGCTGGCGCAGGGCCTCGGGGCCAGCAATGGTGCGGCTTTCCATCAGGTTGGTGATTACCGTCAGGTCGGCGCGGGCCTGCTCGGCGCACTCGTCGACGGTGCGTACGCTCTGGCCCACTTCCAGGCCGATGTCCCACAGCAGGGTAAGGAAGCGCTCGATGGCGTCGCGGTACTGCTCATGCTCGGCGGCGCCTAGCAGAATCAGCAGGTCGATGTCAGAGTGCGGGTGCAGTTCACCCCGCCCGTAGCCACCCACCGCGACCAGGGCGATGCCGCTCTGGTCGCCCCATTCGAACTGGTTCCAGGCCTGTTGCAGGATATTGTCGACGAGCCAGGCACGGGCCTCGATCAACGGGCGAATTTCGCCGCCCGCGCGAAAGCGCTTGTCGAGCACCTCGCCGGCCAGGCGGATGGCTTTCTTGAAGGCGGCGATAGGGCTCGCCTTGAGGGCCAGTTCCGCCTGGAACTGGCCGCGGTCGAACAGCTCGGGGTCCACCTGGGGCATCGCGTCACGTTCCTGTCGTGGGGTGGCCTGTCGGGGGTGCGGTCAGGCCGAGGTGCGCGGGATAGTGTCGTCCTTGCGCAGGGTGAAGATCTCGTAGCCGGTCGCGGTCACCACCAGGGTGTGCTCCCACTGGGCCGAAAGCTTGCGGTCCTTGGTGATGGCGGTCCAGCCGTCGCCCAGCACCTTGGTGTCGGCCTTGCCCTGGTTGATCATCGGCTCGATGGTGAAGGTCATGCCTTCTTTCAGCTCCATGCCGGTGCCAGCGCGGCCGTAGTGCAGGATCTGCGGCTCTTCGTGGAACACCTTGCCGATGCCGTGGCCGCAGAACTCGCGCACCACCGAGAAACCGTTCTTTTCAGCGTGTTTCTGGATCACTTCGCCGATGTCGCCCAGGCGGCAGCCTGGCTTGACCAGCTCGATGGCCTTGTACATGCACTCCTGGGTCACCTTGGACAGGCGCTCGGCCCAGACCGGCACGCTGCCGACGTGGAACATGCGGCTGGTGTCGCCGTGGTAGCCGTCCTTGATCACGGTGACGTCGATGTTCAGCGTGTCACCGTCCTTGAGCGGCTTGTCGTTGGGGATGCCGTGGCAGACCACATGGTTGATCGAGGTGCAGATCGACTTCGGGTAGCCCTTGTAGTTGAGCGGTGCCGGGATGGCTTGCTGGACGTTGACGATATAGTCGTGGCACAGGCGGTCGAGCTCTTCGGTGGTGATGCCGGGCTTGACGTGTTCTTCGATCATTTCCAGCACGTCGGCGGCCAGGCGGCCAGCGATGCGCATCTTCTCGATGTCTTCTGCGGTCTTGATGGTGACGGTCATTACAGGCTCTCTACGGCGCCGTGCACGGCGCGAACAAACGGGAAAGGCCGGATTCTAGCAGAGCAGGGCGCCGATCGGTCGGGATAAAGGAGGCCAGGCTGCTGTCTATAGCTGGCATTCTGGCGCGAAAGCGCAGGTGCTGCAAAAGCCGCTGACGGACGCAACAGTATCCGGGTTCCGTTCGGCCGCGGTCTGTGGTATAAAATGCGCCGCTTTCGGGGACGACCCCGTAAGCACTTAACCCACACACGTGTCGACACGATGACCTGGGTGCCCCGAGTTGCAGAATTCGCGGGTTGGTCATTGGGATACGTGGAGGCCCAACCCGACTTATCAAGGAACTATCATGTCCCAAGTCAACATGCGCGATATGCTGAAGGCCGGTGTGCACTTCGGCCACCAGACCCGTTACTGGAACCCGAAAATGGGCAAGTACATTTTCGGCGCGCGTAACAAGATCCACATCGTCAACCTGGAAAAAACCCTGCCAATGTTCAACGACGCTCTGTCGTTCGTAGAACGCCTGGCCCAGGGCAAGAACAAGATCCTGTTCGTCGGCACCAAGCGTTCCGCTGGCAAGATCGTCGCCGAGCAAGCAGCTCGTTGCGGTTCGCCGTACGTTGACCACCGTTGGTTGGGCGGCATGCTGACCAACTACAAGACCATCCGCGCTTCGATCAAGCGTCTGCGCGACCTGGAAACCCAGGCCGAAGACGGCACTTTTGCCAAGCTGACCAAGAAAGAAGCCCTGATGCGCTCCCGCGACCTGGAAAAACTGGATCGCAGCCTGGGCGGCATCAAGGACATGGGCGGTCTGCCAGACGCTCTGTTCGTTATCGACGTTGATCACGAGCGCATCGCGATCACCGAAGCCAACAAGCTGGGCATCCCGGTTATCGGCGTTGTCGATACCAACAGCAGCCCTGAAGGTGTTGACTACATCATCCCGGGTAACGATGACGCCATCCGCGCTATCGAGCTGTACATGACTTCGATGGCTGACGCAGTCATCCGCGGCCGCAACAACGTTGCCGGCGGCACCGAAGTTTACGCTGAAGAAGCGGCTGCACCTGCTGCTGAGTAATTAGGCGCTAGCGTCTACTTGGCACGCGAAAAGGGGGCTTTGCCCCCTTTTTGCCACCTTGAAATCCTGCTGTCAGCTTCGGCCCCGCATCATGGGCCTGCTGAAATGAAAACAGCGGATTTGCAGAATTTAACGCCCGTGAGCAACGGGTGGAATGGTTGAAAAACTTTCCAAGAGGATTTTGAAATGGCAGCAATTACTGCAGCGCTGGTAAAAGAACTGCGCGAGCGTACCGGCGAAGGCATGATGGATTGCAAAAAGGCCCTGGAAAAGGCCGGCGGCGACATCGAGAAAGCCATTGACGACATGCGTGCCTCGGGCGCCATCAAGGCCGCCAAAAAGGCTGGCAACGTCGCTGCTGAAGGCGCTATCGCCGTCAAGACCGACGGTAAATCCGCCGTCCTGCTGGAAGTGAACTCGCAGACCGACTTCCTGGCCCTGCAAGACGACTTCAAGAACTTCGTTGCCGAAAGCCTCGAAGAAGCCTTCGCCCAGAAGCTGACCGACGCTGCTCCGCTGATCGCCTCGCGTGAAGCTGCTCGTGAAGCCCTGGTTGCCAAGTGCGGCGAGAACGTCAACATCCGTCGCCTGGTGCGCGTTGAAGGTGACGTTGTCGGTGCCTACCTGCACGGCAACAAGATCGGTGCTGTTGTTGTCCTGAAAGGCGGTGACGTCGAGCTGGCCAAGAACATCGCCATGCACGTTGCAGCTTCGAACCCAGAGTTCCTGGATTCGTCGGAAATCTCCGCCGAGGCCATCGAGCGCGAGAAGGGCGTCTTCCTGCAGCTGAACGCTGACAAGATCGCCGGCAAGCCGGAAAACATCGTTGAGAACATGATCAACGGTCGTATCACCAAGTTCAAGGCCGAAGCCTCGCTGAAAGAGCAAGCCTTCGTCATGAACCCGGAAGTCAAAGTTGGCGAGCTGGCCAAGAAAGCCGGCGCTGAAATCGTTTCCTTCACCTACTTCAAAGTAGGCGAAGGCATCGAGAAGCCAGTCGACGACTTCGCTGCTGAAGTTGCCGCTCAGGTAGCTGCTGCCAAGCAGTAAGACAGCCCCGTCTGTCGCCCCAAAGAGGCTGCCCGCTCACGCGCGCAGCCTCTTTGTCAAAACGGCGAAGGGTTTATAAAGCCCGCCGCCGCTGGCACCAAAATGGTGCCACGCTACAGTTAGCAGGCTGCAAACAGCCCGCACGAATTTTCTAAAAGTACGCCGCAGGAGAGACTCGCAATGGCTCAGCAGGTGAGTGGTCGCCAACCTCGCTATAAACGCATTTTGCTCAAACTTAGCGGCGAGGCCCTGATGGGCTCGGAAGACTTCGGGATCGACCCGAAGGTGCTGGATCGCATGGCCCTTGAAGTTGGCCAGCTGGTAGGGATCGGTGTCCAGGTCGGCCTGGTGATCGGTGGTGGCAACCTGTTCCGCGGCGCCGCGCTCAGCGCAGCCGGCATGGACCGCGTCACCGGTGACCACATGGGCATGCTGGCCACCGTGATGAACGGCCTGGCCATGCGCGACGCGCTGGAGCGTTCGAACATCCCGGCCCTGGTCATGTCGGCCATTTCCATGGTCGGTGTCACCGATCATTACGATCGTCGCAAAGCTATTCGCCACCTCAACTCCGGGGATGTGGTAATTTTCTCCGCCGGTACCGGCAACCCGTTCTTCACCACCGACTCCGCGGCCTGCCTGCGCGCCATCGAAATCGATGCCGACGTGGTGCTGAAAGCCACCAAGGTCGATGGTGTGTACACTGCCGATCCATTCAAGGACCCGCATGCCGAGAAGTTCGATCACCTGACCTACGATGAGGTTCTGGATCGCAAGCTGGGTGTGATGGACCTGACCGCAATCTGCCTGTGCCGTGACCACAAGATGCCATTGCGGGTATTCAACATGAACAAGCCTGGCGCCCTGCTGAACATCGTGGTAGGTGGCGCTGAAGGTACTCTGATCGAGGAAGGCCAAGCATGATCAACGACATCAAGAAAGACGCGCAGGAGCGCATGACCAAGTCCCTCGAGGCCCTGGGCCGCAACCTGGCGGCAATCCGCACCGGTCGCGCTCACCCAAGCATCCTGGATACCGTCAAGGTCACTGCCTGGGGCAGCGAGATGCCGCTGAACCAGGTCGCCGCGATCACCGTCGAAGATGCCCGCACCCTGAAGATCGTCGCTCACGACAAGAACCTCAGCGCTGCCATCGAGAAGGCCATCCTCACCTCCGACCTGGGCCTGAACCCGTCCAGCGCCGGTACCACCATCCGTGTGCCGATGCCGGCCCTGACCGAGGAAACCCGCAAGGGCTACACCAAGCAGGCCAGCGGCGTTGCCGAGGATGCCAAGGTGGCCGTGCGCAACGTGCGCCGTGACGCCCTGGCCGACCTGAAGAAGCTGACCAAGGACAAGGAAATCAGCGAAGACGAAGAGCGTCGTGCTGCTGACGAGATCCAGAAGCTGACCGACAAGTTCGTCGCCGAAGTCGATGCTGCCTTCAAAGCCAAGGAAAAGGACCTGATGGCCGTCTAAGGCCGGGGTTTTTTAATGGAAAAGACCAAGCCAGCGGCGCCGTCCTCGGTGCCGCGTCATGTCGCGATCATCATGGATGGCAACAACCGCTGGGCGAAAAAGCGCCTGCTGCCCGGCGTTGCCGGGCACAAGGCGGGTGTCGATGCCGTTCGCGCGGTTATCGAAGTCTGTGCCGAATCCGGGGTCGAGGTACTGACCCTGTTCGCCTTCTCCAGTGAAAACTGGCAGCGCCCTGCCGAAGAGGTCGGCGCGCTGATGGAGTTGTTCTTCTCGGCCCTGCGCCGTGAGGCCAGGCGCCTCAACGAAAACAACATCAGCCTGCGCATCATCGGTGACCGCTCGCGTTTCCACCCCGAGCTGCAGGCTGCCATGCGCGAGGCCGAAGCGCTGACCGCCGGCAACAACCGCTTCATCCTGCAGATCGCGGCCAACTACGGTGGCCAGTGGGACATCGCCCAGGCTGCTCAGCGCCTGGCGCGGGAAGTGCAAGCCGGCCATCTGCGCCCGGAAGACATCACCCCGGGCCTGCTGCAAACCTGCCTGGCAACCGGCGAGTTGCCGCTGCCGGATCTGTGCATCCGCACCGGTGGCGAGCATCGCATCAGCAATTTCTTGCTGTGGCAGCTGGCCTACGCCGAGTTGTACTTCTCCGACCTGTACTGGCCGGACTTCAAACACGAGGCCATGCGCAAAGCCCTGGCCGATTTCGCTTCGCGCCAGCGCCGCTTCGGTAAGACCAGCGAGCAGGTCGAGGCTGGAGCTCGTGCTTAATGCTTAAACAACGCATCATTACCGCGCTGATCCTGTTGCCGATCGCGCTGGGTGGCTTCTTCCTGCTCAATGGTGGGGATTTCGCCCTGTTCATCGGCTTCGTGGTCACCCTCGGTGCCTGGGAGTGGGCGCGCCTGGCGGGGCTGATGGCCCAACCGCTGCGCATTGCCTATGCCGTGGTCGTCGCCGGGGCGCTGATGCTGCTTCATCTCCTTCCAGAGCTGGCGCCCTGGGTGCTGGGCGCTGCGGTGATCTGGTGGGGGTTGGCTACCTGGTTGGTGCTCACCTACCCACGCAGCAGCGAGTTGTGGGCCAGTGCCGCCTGTCGGCTGCTGATCGGCCTGCTGGTACTGCTGCCGGCCTGGCAGGGGCTGGTGCTGCTCAAGCACTGGCCGTTGGGTAATTGGCTGATCCTGTCGGTCATGGTGCTGGTGTGGGCCGCCGATATTGGCGCGTACTTCTCTGGCCGTGCTTTCGGCAAGCGCAAGCTCGCCCCGCAGGTCAGCCCGGGCAAGAGCTGGGAAGGCGTGTATGGCGGCCTGGCAGTCAGCCTGGTGATTACCCTGGTGGTCGGCATCAGTCGCGACTGGGGCTTCGGCCAGATCCTGCTGGGCCTGCTGGGTGCCGCGCTGGTGGTCATGTCCTCGGTGGTCGGTGACCTGACCGAGAGCATGTTCAAGCGCCGCTCCGGCATCAAGGACAGCAGCAACCTGCTGCCGGGGCACGGTGGTGTGCTTGATCGTATCGACAGCCTTACTGCGGCGATCCCGATTTTCGCCGTGTTGTTGTGGGCTGCCGAATGGGGTGTGATGTGAATCGCCCGCAGCGTATCACGGTGCTCGGGGCCACTGGCTCGATCGGCCTGAGCACGCTGGATGTGATCGCGCGTCACCCAGAGCGCTATTCGGTGTTCGCCCTCAGCGGTTATTCGCGTATAGAAGAACTGCTGGCACTGTGCGTGCGTCATCGCCCGGCGTTCGCCGTGGTGCCGAGCAGCGAGGCGGCCGTCAGGCTGCGCGAAGGCCTGGCGGCGGCTGGCTGTGCCACCGAGGTGCTGGAAGGTGAGGCCGGGCTATGCCAGGTCGCTTCGGCGCCGGAAGTGGATGCGGTGATGGCCTCCATCGTCGGTGCCGCCGGGCTGCGCCCGACCCTGGCTGCCGTCGAGGCGGGCAAGAAGGTGCTGCTGGCCAACAAGGAGGCGCTGGTGATGTCTGGCGCGCTGTTCATGGAGGCGGTGCGGCGCAGTGGTGCCGTGCTGCTGCCGATCGACAGCGAGCACAACGCGATCTTCCAGTGCCTGCCGGGTGATTACGCCCGCGGCCTGAGCCAGGTTGGCGTGCGCCGTATCCTGCTGACTGCCTCGGGTGGCCCATTCCGCGAAACGCCGCAGGCAGCGCTTGCCGACGTTACGCCGGAACAGGCCTGCGCGCACCCCAACTGGTCCATGGGGCGCAAGATTTCCGTGGATTCGGCCAGCATGATGAACAAGGGGCTCGAGCTGATCGAGGCCTGCTGGCTGTTCGATGCCCAGCCGGCCAAGGTAGAGGTGGTGGTGCACCCGCAGAGCGTGATCCACTCCTTGGTCGACTACGTGGACGGTTCGGTGCTGGCGCAACTGGGTAACCCAGACATGCGCACGCCGATCGCCAACGCCCTGGCCTGGCCCGAGCGGATCGATTCCGGCGTGGCTCCGCTGGATCTGTTTGCCATCGCCCGTCTGGATTTTCAGGCGCCCGACGAACAGCGCTTCCCTTGCCTGCGTCTGGCGCGGCAGGCTGCCGAGGCCGGTAACAGCGCACCCGCGGTGCTCAACGCGGCCAACGAGGTTGCGGTCGAGGCATTTCTCCAGCGGCGTATCCGCTTCCCGGAGATCGCGGGTATGATCGAACAGGTGCTCGATCAGGAGCCCGTCGTGCCGCTGCCGTCGCTGGACGCGGTGTTCGCCGCCGACCAGCGTGCCCGGGAGCTTTCCCGTGAGTGGCTGAGGCGTCACGGTCGCTGATGCTGGCCTGCCACGGTTCGTGAGGGGGCATGGCGTGACGCCGGCCCGCTGAACATCATTCGGAGATGGACATGACAGCGCTCTACATGATTATCGGCACCCTCGTGGCCCTGGGTGTGCTGGTCACATTCCATGAATTCGGCCACTTTTGGGTGGCGCGCCGCTGCGGCGTCAAGGTGCTGCGCTTCTCGGTGGGTTTCGGCACGCCGCTGCTGCGCTGGCATGACCGCCATGGCACCGAGTTCGTGGTCGCGGCGATTCCGCTGGGTGGCTACGTCAAGATGCTCGACGAGCGCGAGGGTGACGTCCCGCCGGCGATGGCCGATCAGTCGTTCAACCGCAAATCCGTGCGCCAGCGTATTGCAATCGTCGCGGCCGGTCCGATCGCCAACTTCCTGCTGGCCATCCTGTTCTTCTGGGTGCTGGCGATGCTGGGTACCCAGCAGGTTCGCCCGGTAATCGGTGCGGTGGATGCTGGCAGCCTGGCAGCATCGGCCGGCTTGGTCGCAGGGCAGGAAATCGTCTCCGTCGACGGCAAACCGACCAGCGGTTGGTCGGCAGTCAACCTCCAGCTGGTGCGTCGTCTGGGCGAAAGCGGCACCTTGCAGGTTGGCGTGCGCGATGAAGGCGCCAGCGCCGAGCGCCAGCTGCAGGTGAAACTGGACAGCTGGCTCAAGGGCGCCGACGAGCCGGACCCGATTCAGTCCCTGGGGCTGCACCCTTGGCGTCCGGCTATCGTGCCGGTGCTGGCCGAGATCGATCCGAAGGGGCCGGCTGCTGCTGCGGGCCTGAAAACAGGTGACAAACTGCTGGCTGTCGATGGTGTGGCAGTGACCGAATGGCAGCAGGTGGTCGACAGCGTGCGTGCTCGCCCGGATGCCAAAGTGGTGCTGCATGTGCAGCGCGATGGCGCGCCCCTGGATGTACCGGTCACCCTGGCGCGCAAGGGTGAGGGCAAGGCTGCCGCTGGCTATCTTGGTGCCGGGGTAAAGGGTGGCGAATGGCCTGCCAGCATGCTTCGCGAAGTCAGCTACGGCCCGCTGGATGCAGTAGGTGAGGGCTTGTCGCGCACCTGGAACATGAGCGTCCTTACCCTTGAATCGCTGAAGAAAATGCTGTTCGGAGAGCTCTCGGTAAAAAACTTGAGCGGACCGATAACCATTGCTAAAGTGGCGGGCGCTTCAGCCCAGTCCGGCGTGGGGGATTTCCTGAATTTCCTGGCCTACCTGAGCATAAGCCTGGGGGTTCTTAACCTGCTGCCCATCCCGGTACTGGATGGGGGGCATTTGCTGTTTTACCTGGTCGAGTGGGCGCGCGGTCGTCCGCTGTCGGATCGGGTGCAAGGTTGGGGGGTCCAGATCGGTATCAGTTTGGTCATAGGGGTGATGTTGCTCGCCCTGATCAACGATCTGGGTCGACTATAAAGCTTCGCTCAATTGCGAACCTGCCGTGTTGTCGCGGCGGGTTGTTTATTGCCAGTTGGAATAAAAGGACTTCATGAAACGTCTGCTGCTAACTGCGGTCATGTCCGCACTGATGATCGCTGAAGTTCACGCCGAGTCCTTCACCATCTCCGATATCCGCGTCAACGGCCTGCAGCGGGTTTCCGCCGGCAGTGTCTTCGGTGCCTTGCCGCTGAACGTCGGCGACCAGGCCGATGACCGCCGCCTGGTCGACTCTACCCGTTCCCTG
>NZ_JBDJLK010000026.1:0-69148 GCF_039673335.1 Pseudomonas sp. TWI929 | reverse complement strand
CTCCCACACTGTCACCATAGGCCCTGGGACCTGTGGAGCACTTGTGGGAGCCCGGCTTGCCGGCGATAGGGCCCTGACAGGCAGTGAGAATTCACGATTCCGTCACCATTCCACAGCCAAACCGTAAACCACTCAGGCCAGTCTGAAACTCCCGCATCTTATCTGGGAGACAGGCAATGGCTCGTGACTTCGACGGTACTTACCAACCCAGCGCCAAGGCTCGCAAGCAGCAGGAAAAGGATCAGCGCCGCATGGAATACCGCCGCGCGATCGAAAGCTATTGCGACCAACGTCAACTGCTCCGCGACTTGGTGGATTACCCCGAGTTGCAAGCACTCACGGTATGGCAGGCGTCGGCGGCAACTTCCCCGAGAAACGCTCAACCAGCGCGCTGATCAATGCACGTTCGCTGCGGATGAACGCCAGAAAGGCCAAGGCCACCGGCGACTGTCGTTTGGCCTTGGACTGCACCACGCACCAGCTGCGGTACAGCGGCAGCTCCTCCACTGGTAGCTCTTTCAGTACCCCGGTGGCCAGCTCCAGGTTGACCGCGTGGCGGGTTAGCAGGGCAATGCCCAGGCCGGCGATCACGCACTCGCGCTGGGCATCGGCCGAGGCCACTTCCAGGGTCTGGGTGAAGTGCACGCGCTTGTCCTTGAAGTACTCCTCGCAAGCCTTGCGCGTGCCCGAACCTTGTTCGCGGACCAGCAGGGTATGAGGCTCCAGGTCCTGCAGGCGCAGCTGCTCCAGCTTGCACAGCGGGTGCTCGGGCGGCGCCACCGCGACGATCGGGTTGTTGAGGAACGGCAGAAACTCCAGGCCCATGTCCTGTGGCACCATGGACATGATGATCAGGTCGTCGCGGTTGTCCGACAGGCGGCGGATGGCCTGGGCGCGGTTGACCACTGTCAGGGTCAGGTTGACCTCCGGGTGACGCTGCTTGAAGGCAGCGAACAGGTGTGGCACGAAGTACTTGGCACTGGACTCGATCGCCAATTTCAGCTGCCCCTGCAGTGAGCCCTGCAGGTCCGACAGCTGCATGTCCAGGCTTTCCAGGCGGCCGAAGATGTCGCGGCTGGCGCGTTGCAGGGCCTCGGCCGCTTCGGTCAGGTAGAGCTTCTTGCCCACGTACTCGAACAGCGGCTGGCCGATCAGCTCTTCGAGCTGGCGGATCTGTAGACTAACGGCGGGTTGCGTCAGTGCCATCTCTTCCGCCGCGCGGCTGTACGAGCGCAAATCGCACACCTCGTTGAAGATCTGCAACTGACGCAAAGTCATACGCATCAAGGACTTACGCATTTTTATCCGCCCTTCGGCAACACCTTGTTACCGCACTATAAGCTTTTGCTAATACAGCCCCTAACAAATATTGATTTTTGTTTATCGACCTACAGCGCTAGGGTGAATATGCGACTGGCCAGCAACGTCTGGTCACGCGCCGACCGGGAGAACCGGCTCGACTGTTCCTACGGCTTTGGGAAGACTCCAGTGATAAAAAAAATCCTGATCGCCAACCGAGGTGAAATCGCAGTTCGGATCGTGCGTGCCTGCGCCGAGATGGGCATTCGCTCGGTGGCGATCTATTCCGACGCCGACCGGCATGCCTTGCACGTCAAGCGCGCCGATGAAGCTCACAGCATTGGTGCCGAGCCGCTGGCCGGTTACCTGAACCCGCGCAAGCTGGTGAACCTGGCTGTGGAAACCGGCTGTGATGCCTTGCACCCTGGCTATGGTTTCCTGTCGGAAAACGCTGAACTGGCAGAGATCTGCGCCGAGCGCGGGATCAAGTTCATCGGCCCGGCCGCCGATGTCATTCGCCGCATGGGCGACAAGACCGAAGCGCGCCGCACCATGATCGCCGCCGGTGTGCCGGTAACCCCCGGCACCGAAGGCAACGTTGCCGATATTCACGAAGCCCTGAGCGAAGGTGACCGCATCGGTTACCCGGTCATGCTCAAGGCCACCTCTGGTGGTGGTGGCCGTGGTATTCGCCGTTGCAACAGCCGCGAAGAACTGGAACAGAACTTCCCCCGCGTCATCTCCGAGGCTACCAAGGCCTTTGGTTCTGCGGAAGTGTTCCTGGAAAAGTGCATCGTCAACCCCAAGCACATCGAGGCGCAGATCCTCGGTGACAGCTTCGGTAACGTGGTGCACCTGTTCGAGCGCGACTGCTCGATCCAGCGCCGTAACCAGAAGCTCATCGAAATTGCCCCGAGCCCACAGCTTACCCCCGAGCAGCGCGCCTACATCGGCGACCTGGCGGTGCGTGCGGCCAAGGCGGTGAACTACGAGAACGCCGGTACCGTGGAGTTCCTGCTCGCCGATGGCGAGGTGTACTTCATGGAAATGAACACCCGGGTGCAGGTGGAACACACCATCACCGAGGAAATCACCGGTATCGACATTGTCCGTGAGCAGATCCGCATTGCCTCGGGCCTGCCGCTGTCGGTCAAGCAGGAAGACATCCAGCACCGCGGTTACGCGCTGCAGTTCCGTATCAACGCGGAAGACCCGAAGAACAACTTCCTGCCCAGCTTCGGCAAGATCACCCGTTACTACGCCCCCGGCGGCCCGGGCGTGCGCACCGACACGGCGATCTATACCGGCTACACCATTCCGCCGTTCTACGACTCCATGTGCCTGAAACTGGTGGTGTGGGCGTTGACCTGGGAAGAAGCCATGGACCGCGGCCTGCGGGCCCTGGACGACATGCGCGTGCAAGGTGTGAAGACCACCGCCGCGTACTACCAGGAAATCCTGCGCAATCCGGAATTCCGTAGCGGCCAGTTCAACACCAGCTTCGTTGAAAGCCACCCTGAACTGACCAACTACTCGATCAAGCGCAAACCCGAAGAGCTGGCCCTGGCCATCGCCGCCGCCATCGCCGCCCACGCAGGCCTGTGAGGAACCCTATAATGTCCAAGAAAATTCACGTAACCGACACGATCCTGCGCGACGCTCACCAGTCCCTGCTGGCCACCCGCATGCGTACCGAAGACATGCTGCCGATCTGCGAAAAGCTCGATAAGGTCGGCTACTGGTCGCTGGAAGTCTGGGGCGGTGCCACCTTCGACGCCTGCGTGCGCTTCCTGAAAGAAGACCCGTGGGAGCGCCTGCGCAAGCTGCGTGCAGCGCTGCCCAACACCCGCCTGCAAATGCTGCTGCGCGGCCAGAACCTGCTGGGCTACCGCCACTACAGCGACGACGTGGTCAAGGCCTTCGTCGCCAAGGCTGCGGTCAACGGCATCGATGTGTTCCGCATCTTCGACGCCATGAACGACGTGCGTAACCTGCGCGTGGCCATCGAAGCGGTCAAGGCCGCTGGCAAGCACGCCCAGGGCACTATCGCCTACACCGTCAGCCCCGTGCACACCATCGACGCCTTTGTAGCCCAGGCCAAGCAGATGGAAGCCATGGGTTGCGACTCGATTGCAATCAAGGACATGGCCGGCCTGCTGACGCCGTTCGCTACCGGCGAGCTGGTAAGGGCGCTGAAGGCTGAGCAGTCGCTGCCGGTGTTCATCCACTCCCACGACACCGCCGGCCTGGCTGCCATGTGCCAGCTCAAGGCCGTGGAAAACGGTGCCGACCACATCGACACCGCCATCTCCAGCTTCGCCTGGGGCACCAGCCACCCGGGTACCGAGTCGATGGTTGCTGCGCTCAAGGGCAGCGAGTTCGACACCGGCCTGGACCTGGAGCTGCTGCAGGAAATCGGCCTGTACTTCTATGCCGTGCGCAAGAAGTACCACCAGTTCGAAAGCGAGTTCACCGCCGTGGACACCCGCGTGCAGGTCAACCAGGTGCCAGGCGGCATGATTTCCAACCTGGCCAACCAGCTCAAGGAGCAGGGCGCCCTCAACCGCATGAACGAAGTGCTGGCTGAGATCCCGCGTGTGCGTGAAGACCTCGGTTTCCCGCCGCTGGTGACCCCGACCTCGCAGATCGTCGGCACCCAGGCGTTCTTCAACGTGCTGGCCGGCGAGCGCTACAAGACCATCACCAACGAGGTGAAGCTGTACCTGCAAGGCGGTTACGGCAAGGCCCCAGGCGTGGTCAGCGAGCAACTGCGCCGCCAGGCGATCGGCAGCGAAGAGGTGATCGACGTACGCCCGGCCGACCTGCTGAAGCCGGAAATGGCCAAGCTGCGTGCCGACATCGGTGCACTGGCCCGTTGCGAAGAAGACGTGCTGACCTTCGCCATGTTCCCGGACATTGGGCGCAAGTTCCTCGAAGAGCGCGAAGCCGGCACCCTTACCCCGGAAGCCCTGCTGCCGATTCCTGAAGCTGGCGCAGTGGCCTCCCACAGCGGTGAGGGTGTACCGACCGAGTTCGTTATCGACGTACACGGTGAAACCTACCGCGTCGACATCACCGGTGTAGGCGTCAAGGCCGAAGGCAAGCGTCACTTCTACCTGTCGATCGACGGCATGCCGGAAGAAGTGGTGTTCGAGCCGCTCAACGAGTTCGTCGGCGGCGGTGGCAGCAAGCGCAAGCAGGCCAGCGCACCGGGCCATGTCAGCACCACCATGCCAGGCAACATCGTCGATGTGCTGGTCAAGGAAGGCGACATGGTCAAGGCCGGCCAGGCCGTGCTGATCACCGAAGCCATGAAGATGGAGACCGAAGTGCAGGCCGCCATCGCCGGCAAGGTCGTGGCCATCCACGTGGCCAAGGGCGACCGTGTGACGCCGGGTGAGATCCTGATCGAGATCGAGGGCTGATTTAAGCCCTCATATACAAGCGGTTTACATCTGGGGTGGGTATGCTCCCTTTTTTTTTGCACTGCATTCCCGGGCCTCTTCGCTGGCAAGCCCGCGAAGTGGCCGGCTGATCCAGCAAAAATTTCAACCTTTGCGGCACACCTCAAGGGTTTCCACCTGCCCTCCCGGTTGCTGGTTTGCTTCACTCAACCACCGCTCAAACCCCGCAGCCACCGCCGGCCACTCATCATCGGTAATCGAATACCACGCCGTATCGCGGTTGTGGTCCTTCACCACCAGGTGCTTGCGGAACACCCCCTCGAAGACAAAGCCAAAGCGCTCCGCCGCACGCTTGGAGCGGGCATTGGCGTTGTTGCACTTCCACTCCAGTCGGCGGTTACCCAGCTCGAAGCCCAGCTTGCCCAACAGGTACACCGCTTCGGTGCCCTTGGGCGTACGCTGCATGGCGGCGCCGAAGGCGATGTGGCCGATTTCGATGCGGCCGTGGTCGGGCACGATCGACATCAGGCTGAGAATGCCCTGGGCCTGGCCGCTGGGGCGGTCGATGACGGTGTAGAACAACGGGTCACGACCGGCGGCGTTCCCCTCCAGCCAACGGTCGAAGGCGGTACGCTCGGCAAACGGGCCGTAGGGCAAGTAATCCCACAGCACCGGGTCTGAAGCCGGGCCTTGCAGCACTTGCCAAAGGTCGTCGCCATGGCGCGCCGGGTCGAGCTTTTCCAGGCGGATGAAGCGGCCATCAATAGGCTCGGCCTGGGGCGTTGCGGCGGGTTTCCAGTTCAATGCGTCTGTCATGTCTGGCCTACAAGCCTTTGCGGAATTGAATGAAGCCCGAGCGCTCGGCAACCTGCTGGTACAGGCTGATGGCGGTGGCGTTGGTTTCATGGGTCAGCCAGTGCACCTTGATGCAGTTGTCGGCCTTGGCGGTGGTGTAGACGTGCTCGATCAGCTGGCGCCCAATACCCAGGCCGCGCTGAGTGCTGTCCACGTACAGGTCCTGCAGGTAGCAGGCATTTTCGATGCTCCAGTTGGAACGATGGTAGATGAAGTTGACCATGCCGACCGCCTTGCCATCGACCCAGGCCAGCGTCGAATGGGTTGGCTCGCCAGGGTCGAGCAGGCGCTGCCAAGTGCTCAGGCTGACTTCATCGGCCAGTTCGGTTTCGTAGAAGTGCAGGTAGGCCTGCCACAGGGCGAGCCAGGCGGCGTGATCTTGAGCGCTGACAGGGCGCAGGGTAACGCTGGGCATGGGGCTATTCCTTCAGAGTTGGCGCATGTGCGCCGCGAGTTGATTGTCCTGGTGATCGGGGCTGGTGCTCAGGCCTTCGCGCACGCCGGCCATGTCCTGCTCAGAGCGGTTCTGGCTGAGCTTGCGCGCACCTTGCAGGCGGGCGATGGGCAGGCGAATGCCGACGATGGCGCGAAGCATACCGTCGAGGTAGTCGGCGGGGGCATCGCTGACTTTCCACGGTTCGCTGCGGCCGTGTTCGTGGCGGTCGGTCAGGCGGCTTACGATAGCCAGCAGGGGCACGGCGTCATGGATCACTTCGGCCGTGCCATAGGCGTGCACGGCCAGGTAGTTCCAGGTTGGCACTACCTTGGGGTTATCGGCCTTGCTCGGGTAGTAGCTGGGGCTGACATAGGCATCGGCACCGGGGAACACCAGCAGCGCTTCAGCCCCCTGCGCCAGGTCCTGCCATTGGCGATTGGCCCGTGCCAGGTGGGCATAGACGGTGCCAAATTCGCCTTCGGCGGTATCGACCAACACCGGCAGGTGCGTAGCCAGCAGGCCCTGTTCGCCATGGCTGACCAGAACGGCCAGGCGGGTGTCGAGCATGTGCTGGTGCAGGCGACCGAGGTTGTGTTCCTGATGGGGTTTGCTGTTGTACATACTCGGTTTCCTTGTGCAATGGCTCCATCCTAGGCAGGCTATTGGTTCTGGGTAAGAGCCATTACTGCCTGTTTTCATAGGTCCAATGCCATGAGCGAGCGCCCCCTCATACTGCCTTTCGACCCTGCCGGGATCGCCCTGGATCGCCGCCGCGGGCTTAGCCAGCAGTTGTATCTGGCGCTGCGTGCGCGGGTACTGGACGGGCGCCTGAGCAGTGGCACCCGGCTGCCAGCTACTCGCGACCTGGCCGCCATGCTGGCGCTGTCACGCAACAGCGTGGTGCGGGCCTATGACCAGTTGTATGCCGAGGGCTACATCGAAAGCCGGGTGGGCGATGGCACTTACGTTAGCCGGCTGCCGAAACTATCCACACAAATATCCACAGGGTTATCCCTGGGTTTATCAACAGACTTATCCACATTTCCTTCAGGTGACACTGAGGATTTATCCAGCAACCGACGTTTCAGCGAACCATTACAGCGTCTGAAAAGTAACCACCTGCTGCCGCCGAGAAGCGGTGCACCGCGTGCTTTTCGCGTTGGTATTCCGGCATTCGACCTGTTCCCTTTCGACGTCTGGGCCAAGCTGCAGGCGGGTTTCTGGCGTAACCCGGCCCCTGCACAGCTGGGTTATGGTGACCCGGCTGGTGAGCCGGCCCTGCGCGAGCTGATTGCGGCTTACCTGCGCCGCTCGCGTGGGCTGAGCTGCACGGCTGAACAAATTGTGATCACCAGTGGCGCGCAGCAGGCCATCAGCCTTTGTGCACAGCTGCTGTTGCAGCCGGGCGACGGCGTGATTGTGGAAAACCCGGGGTATCGGGCGGCCGGGCATGCCTTTGCGCTGGCCGGCGGCAAGTTGCACGGCGTGGCGGTGGACGATGACGGTATGGACTGCACGCGGCTCGGACAGTTGGCGGATTGCCGGCTGGCCTATGTCACGCCGGCCCACCAGTACCCGACCGGTGTGACCATGAGCCTGGCACGACGCCTGGAGTTGCTGGCCTGGGCCGAGCGCAACGATAGCTGGGTCATCGAAGACGACTACGACGGTGAGTACCGTTACAGCGGTGCCCCCTTGGCCCCGCTGGCGGCACTCGACCGGCACGGGCGGGTACTGTACGTCGGCACCTTCGGCAAGATCGCCTTCCCGGCGTTGCGCCTGGGTTACCTGGTGTTGCCGCCGCTGCTGGCGCAGGCGTTCAGCCAGGGCAAGGCGCTGGCGGTGCGGCATTCGGAGGTGAGTACTCAATGCGTAATGGCCGAGTTCATGGCCCGGGGGCACTTTCAGCGGCATATTCGGCGTATGCGCAAGGCGGCCTTGAGCCGGCGCAATGTGCTCAAGGCGGGTTGGCCTGTGGATATTCCGGGGTTGGGCGGCATGCCGGAAGTGGCGGCTGGGCTACATGTAAAGGTTGATGTGGATAACTTTGCGCGGGAGCAGGAGTTGGTGGCCCAGGCGGAAGCGGTGGGGGTGGAGGTGACGCCGCTGAGCAATTTCTGGTTGGCGAACAGCGATGTACCTGTGGATAAGCGCGCGGGGCTGGTGCTTGGGTTTGCCGCAGTGCCGGAGGGGGAAATTGCCGAGGCCATGATGAAATTGCGCAAGGCCTGGAGAAAGTGAATGGGGCCGCTGTGCGGCCCTTCGCGGGCACGCCCGCTCCCACAGAGCTCGGCGGTTACACGATCAATGTGGGAGCGGGCGAGCCCGCGAAGAATCCAACTCAGGTCCCGGATTTGATCCGCGTCCAAGCCCGAGTCCTGGCCCGCTCTGCATCCCGCGCCAAAGGCTTGAGGGTATACAGCTTGGCCATCGCCTCTGCCGTCGGGTACAGGTTGGGGTTGTTGCGAATCGCCGGGTTCACCTTGTCGGTCGCGTCCTTGTTCGGGTTCGGGTACCCGACAAAGTCGCTGATCGGCGCAATTACCTCTGGCTGCAGCAAGTAATTGATGAACGCATGAGCATCTTCCGGGTTGGCCGCGTTTTTCGGAATGGCCAGCATATCGAACCAGATCGGCGCGCCTTCCTTGGGCAGGCGCATGTCTACCACCACGCCATTCTTCGCCTCGCGGGCGCGGTTGGCAGCCTGGGAGAAGCTGCCGCTGTAACCCACCGCCACGCAGATATCGCCATTGGCGATGTCGGCCATGTACTTCGAGGAGTGGAAGTAGGTGATGTGCGGGCGAATCTTCAGCATCAGCTCCTCGGCCTTCTTGTAGTCAGCCGGTTTGTCGCTGTTCGGCGGCAAGCCCAGGTACTGCAAGGCCAGCGGCAGAATCTCCGAAGGCGAGTCGAGCAGGGCCACGCCGCACTGCTTGAGTTTGGCGATGTTTTCTTCCTTGAAGATCAGGTCCCAGCTGTCCACCGGGGCGTTGTCGCCGAGTGCTGCCTTGACCTTGGCCGGGTTGAAGCCGATCAGTACGGTGCCGTACATGTACGGCACGGCAAACTTGTTGCCTGGGTCGTTGGCCTCGATCAGCTTCATCAGCGCCGGGTCCAGGTGTTGCCAGTTTGGCAGCTTGCTGCGGTCCAGCGGCTGGAACACCCCGGCTTCGATCTGCTTGGCGAGGAACACGTTGGACGGCACCACCACGTCATAGCCGGAGTTGCCGGTCAGCAGCTTGGCCTCCAGCGCCTCGTTGGTGTCGAAGATGTCGTATACCAGCTTGATGCCGCTGCCCTTCTGGAAGTCGGTCAAGGTCTGCGGGGTGATGTAATCGAACCAGTTATACACACGCAGGGTGCGCTGCTCGGCATGAGCGTGCAGGGCACCGGTGAACAGGGTGGCAGCGATGAACGGGGCGAGCAGACGCTTGAGTCGGACCATTACCGGGCTCCTGGCTGGGCGCGCTGGAAGCCTTCCAGCACATTGACCGCGTTGATACCGATTTCTTCCACAGCGTAGCCGCCTTCCATCACGAACAGGGTCGGCTTGCCGAGCTGGCCGATGCGCTTGCCCATTTCCAGGTAGTCCGGGCTGTCCAGCTTGAACTGCGAGATCGGGTCGTCCTTGAAGGTGTCCACCCCCAGCGAGATCACCAGTACGTCGGCGTCGTAGCTGGCGATGCGCTGGCAGGCGTCTTCCAGGGCGGCGCTCCAGGCGGCCCAGTCGCTGCCGGCAGGCAATGGGTAGTTGATGTTGCAGCCAACACCGGCACCTGCGCCGGTTTCATCGGCGTAGCCGAGGAAGAACGGGAATTCGTCTTGCGGGTCGCCGTGGATCGAGGCGAAGAACACGTCGTCGCGGCTGTAGAAGATGTCCTGGGTGCCGTTGCCGTGGTGGTAGTCGACGTCGAGGATGGCGACCTTGCGCCGACCTTGGTCGAGGAAGGCCTGGGCGGCGATGGCGGCGTTGTTCAAATAGCAGTAACCGCCCATCACTTCGCCGGCGGCATGGTGCCCTGGCGGGCGGCACAGGGCGAAGGCGGAATGCGCGCCTTGCTGGATCGCGGCCTGGGCGGTAAGGGCAACCTGGGCAGCGCTGTAGGCAGCCTGCCAGGTACCGGCGGTGATCGGTGCGCCGGCATCGAAGCTGTAGTAGCCCAGTTCGCCGTGCAGGCCGGTGGGTTTTACCTGGCGCAGGGTACGTGCAGGCCAGGTGAACGGCAGCAGGTCGCCTTCCTGGCCCAGTGCGGCCCAGCGCGCCCAGGCGCCTTCGAAGAAGTTCAGGTAGTCGGCACTGTGGATGCGCAGCAATGGCGCGCGGCCGAAGTCGCTGGGGCCCTGGATGTCGCCGAGGTTGCGCTTTTTCACCTGGTCGAGCACATGGTCGGCGCGCGAAGGCATTTCAAAGCAGGGCATCAGCTTGCCGTCGATCAGCTCGCAGCGGCCGTGGTGCAGGCGGTGGTCATCGGAATAGATCGTCAGCATTGTTGTTCTCCGGTGGGTACTGGCATGGGCCCATTGTCATGGGCGGGCCAGTGGGGGAGAACGACGCAAACGGCCAAAAGGGGATCGATGTGGCCAAGCTCTTTGGCCAGTACAGGTCAACCGCGGAAGTGGCTGGGCGCCACACCACTCCAGCGTTGGAAGGCATGCCGAAAGCTGGCCGTCTCGCTGAACCCCAAGGTCTCGGCAATCCGGTAGATGGGCATCTGCTCATCAGCCAGCAACTGCTTGGCCCGCTCGAACCTCAGCTCATCCAGCAGCTGTTGATAACTGCTGCCCAATGCCTGCAAATGCCGGCGCAGGGTGCGCGACGAGCAGTTCATCTGCCGCGCCAACCCTTCCAGCCCGGGTGCTGCGTCCAGTTGTTGCGCCAGCAGCTGGCGAATCCGCCCCAGCCAGGCCTGGCGGCCGGTGAACTCCAGGTTCAGGCGCCGGCAGCGTTCGCTCATGGCTTTGTGGGTAATCGGGTCGGCCAGTGGCAGCGGCATGTCCAGCCAGCGCCGCTCGAAGGCAAAGGCATTGTCCTCGGCGTCGAAACCGACCGGGCTCTGAAATGCGCCGGCATAGAGCGCGTGGTAACCGGGCCGTGGGTGTTCGAAACGGGCGCCAAGCAGCGGCAGTGGGCGCCCGAGCAGGTCATCGCAGATGACTTTCAGCGACACCAGGCAGAACTCGGCATTGAAAGCGGTTAGCGCCGGGCTGTCGTGGTAATCGCTGGCGCTGAACCAGACGCGCTGGCCATCCTCGAGCAAGCGCAGCTTGAAGACTGTTCCCAGCAGTGCCGGATACTGCAGCGCCAGGCGCAAGGCGTCACCCAAAGTGGCACTGGAGAGCAAGGCGTAACCGAGCATGCCGTAGCATGACACATGCATGCGCCGCCCCAGCTCCAGGCCGATGTCCTCGCGTCGGGCCACGGCGTTGGCGCACACCTGCAGCTCCTGCTGGGTGGTGATGCGCGCATCGGCGTGCCCCAGGTCTGCCGGGCCAATGCCGCTGCCGGCCAGCAGCGCTTTAGCCTCGCAACCGTCTGCCTGAAAGACGTTGAGGATCAGCGAAACCGCATTGAGGGTGGTCAGGTGGCTATGCAGCATGCTGGGTAATCCCGTTGGGCTGGGACGCATTATGGAGCAAGTTGTGTGCCGATATTCGGGGGCCGCTTTACGGCCCCAAAATACATCAGGCAAAAAAAAGGCCCGAAGCATAGGCTCGGGCCTTGAAAGGTTGAGAGGTGTCTAGTCCCTTAACCTGGTGAGACAGTTTGCAGCAGCCGGGTTACGCCTTCAGCGGAACCAGACGTGGAGCGATCATGTTTTCCGGACGCAGGATGTCGTTGAGCATCTCTTCGTCCAGCAGCTTCTCCTCGCGCACCAGTTCCAGCACACCGCGGCCAGTTTCCAGGGCAACGCGGGCGATACGGGTGGCGTTTTCGTAGCCGATGTACGGGTTCAGTGCAGTGACCAGGCCGATCGAGTGCTCGACCAGTTCACGGCAGCGCTGTTCGTTGGCGGTGATGCCGACGATGCAGTGCTCGCGCAGCATGTCCATGGCGCGCTGCAGCAGGCGGATCGAGTCGAAGATCTTGTAGGCGATCAGCGGCTCCATCACGTTCAGCTGCAGCTGGCCACCTTCGGCGGCGACGGTCAGGGCCAGGTCGTTGCCCATGATGGCGAATGCGACTTGGTTGACGGCTTCCGGGATAACCGGGTTGACCTTGCCTGGCATGATCGAGCTGCCTGGCTGACGCGCTGGCAGGTTGATCTCGTTGATGCCGGTGCGCGGGCCGCTGGACAGCAGGCGCAGGTCGTTGCAGATCTTCGACAGCTTGACCGCGGTACGCTTGAGCATGCCGGAGAACAGCACGAAGGCGCCCATGTCGGAGGTGGCTTCGATCAGGTCGGCAGCTGGTACCAGCGGCTGGCCGCTGATGGTGGCCAGGCGCTGTACGGCCAGGGCCTGGTAGCCAGGGTCGGCGTTGATGCCGGTGCCGATGGCGGTACCGCCCAGGTTGATTTCGGTCAGCAGTTCCGGAGCCAGCGAGCGCAGGCGCTGCAGGTCTTCGGTCATGGTGGTGGCGAAGGCGCGGAATTCCTGGCCCAGAGTCATCGGTACGGCGTCCTGCAGCTGGGTACGGCCCATCTTCAGTACGTGGTCGAACTCTTTACCCTTGGCAGCGAAGGCCTGGATCAGGCTGTCGAGGCTGGCCAGCAGGGCGTCATGGCCCAGCAGCAGGCCCAGGCGGATGGCCGTCGGGTAGGCGTCGTTGGTCGACTGCGCCATGTTCACGTCGTTGTTCGGGTGCAGGTACTGGTACTCACCCTTCTGGTGGCCCATGGCCTCCAGCGCGATGTTGGCGATGACTTCGTTGGCGTTCATGTTGGTGGAAGTACCGGCGCCACCTTGAATCATGTCGACCACGAACTGCTCGTGATAGTCGCCTTTGATCAGTCGGCCGCAAGCAGCGCTGATGGCAGCATGCTTGGCATCGCTCAGGTGCCCCAGCTCTCGGTTGGCGTCAGCAGCAGCCTGCTTGACCATCGCCAGGCCGACTACCAGTTTCGGGTAGTGCGACAGCGGAACACCAGAGAGGTGGAAGTTGTTGGCAGCGCGCAGGGTCTGGATGCCGTAGTAGGCATCAGCAGGAACTTCAAGGGTACCCAACAAGTCTTTTTCGACGCGGAACGATGCAGCGGAGGACATGATGTATATCATCTCGATTTTGACCCGGCACATGCCGGAATGGCGCCAATCCTAGGCCTGAAGGTGATTTTGCGGCCAATGCTGTTGCACGCTAACCTATGCACAAACGGCATAGTGTTTCATGTGACGCCAATTGACATTCGAGCGTGTTCCATTTTGGTGCACGCCAGGAGATGTGCTTCGTGAACCTTGAAAGCAAATGGCTGGAAGACTTCAGCGCGCTGGCCGCCACCCGCAGTTTTTCCCAGGCGGCAGAGCGGCGTTTCGTTACCCAGCCAGCGTTCAGCCGGCGTATTCGCAGCCTCGAAGCGGCGTTGGGTTTGCAGTTGGTGAACCGTTCCCGCACGCCGATCGAACTGACTGAGGCGGGCCAGCTGTTTCTCGTCACGGCGCGCACGGTTGTCGACCAGTTGGGCGAAATTCTCCGCCATTTACATCATCTTGAAGGCGGGCAGGGCGAGGTGGTGCAGGTAGCAGCGGCACACTCCCTGGCATCGGGCTTTTTCCCGCGTTGGGTGGCCCAGTTGCGCAACGACGGTTTGAACATCGCCACTCGCCTGGTTGCGACTAACGTAGGGGATGCCGTGCATGCATTACGCGAAGGTGGCTGCGACCTGATGTTGGCCTTCTATGACCCGGACGCAGCCCTGCAGATGGATGCCGAGATCTTCCCATCGCTGCACATGGGCAACACCGAAATGCTGCCGGTGTGCGCCGTGGATGCCGAGGGCAAGCCGTTGTTCGACCTGGAAGGCGAGGGCAGCGTGCCGTTGCTGGCCTATTCTGCTGGTGCGTTCCTCGGGCGCTCGGTCAACTTGCTGCTACGCCAGCGCAACCTGCGCTACACCACTGTGTATGAAACCGCCATGGCCGACAGTCTCAAGAGCATGGCGCTGGAGGGCATGGGCATCGCCTGGGTGCCGCGCCTGTCGATGCGTGGCGAGCTGGAACGGGGCGAACTGGCGGTCTGCGGCGGTAGCCAGTGGCATGTGCCGCTGGAAATCCGCCTGTACCGCTGCGCCCTGGTACGCAAGGCCAACGTCAGGCTGTTGTGGCGCAAGCTCGAGGGTGCGGCGGCGGTTGACCCAAAAGTCAGCCAAAGCCCCGAAAAATAAGGCCCGACAGTTGGTCGCCGGGGTGCCTTAAACGCACCACCTTACGGTATACTGCGCGGCCTTTCGACCGGATGCGTCCGGTCCTGATCAGCAAACAAGCCACGCCGGTCGTCCCGCGTGGCTTGTTGTTTTTTGACGCGCCCAAGGGCGCACAAGCGAAGAGGCTCGACGATGAGTGCACTGGTTGGCGTGATCATGGGCTCCAAGTCCGATTGGTCCACCCTTAGCCACACCGCCGATATGCTGGAAAAACTCGGCATTCCCTACGAAGTGAAGGTGGTTTCCGCCCACCGCACCCCGGATCTGCTGTTCCAGTATGCCGAGGAGGCCGAAGGCCGTGGCATCGAGGTGATCATCGCCGGTGCCGGTGGCGCAGCCCACCTGCCAGGCATGTGCGCCGCCAAGACCCACCTGCCGGTGTTGGGCGTGCCGGTGCAGTCGTCGATGCTGTCGGGCGTCGATTCGCTGCTGTCGATCGTGCAGATGCCAGCCGGCGTGCCGGTTGCCACCCTGGCCATCGGCCGTGCCGGTGCAGTCAACGCTGCGCTGCTGTCGGCCAGCATCCTCGGTGCCAAGTACCCGCAGTACCACGCGGCACTGAAGCAGTTCCGCACGGAACAGACCGACACCGTGCTGGACAACCCAGACCCGCGCCAGGCTTGAGGCTCAACCCATGAAGATCGGTGTAATCGGTGGCGGCCAGCTGGGCCGCATGCTGGCCCTGGCGGGCACCCCGCTGGGCATGAACTTCGCCTTCCTCGACCCGGCGCCAGACGCTTGCGCCGCGCCGCTGGGCGAGCACCTGCGTGCCGACTATGGCGACCAGGACCACCTGCGCCAGCTGGCCGACGAAGTCGACCTGGTCACCTTCGAGTTCGAAAGCGTGCCGGCCGAGACCGTGGCCTTCCTCTCGCAGTTCGTGCCGGTGTACCCCAGCGCCGAAGCGCTGCGCATCGCCCGTGACCGCCTGTTCGAAAAGAGCATGTTCCGCGACCTGGGTATCCCCACCCCGGCCTTCGCCGACATCCTCTCGCAGGCCGACCTGGACGCGGCGGTGGCCAGCATCGGCCTGCCGGCCGTGCTGAAAACCCGCACCCTGGGTTATGACGGCAAGGGCCAGAAGGTACTGCGCACGCCAGAAGACGTGGTCGATACCTTCGCCGAACTGGGCAGCGTGCCATGCCTGCTGGAAGGCTTCGTGCCGTTCACCGGCGAAGTGTCGCTGGTGGCCGTGCGTGCCCGTGATGGCGAAACCCGCTTCTACCCGCTGGTGCACAACACCCACGAGAGCGGCATCCTGCGCCTGTCGGTGGCCAGCCAGGCGCACCCGCTGCAGGCCCTGGCCGAAGACTATGTCGGCCGTGTGTTGCAAAAGCTGGATTACGTCGGCGTGATGGCCTTCGAGTTCTTCGAAGTTGACGGTGGCCTGAAGGCCAACGAAATCGCCCCGCGCGTGCACAACTCCGGGCACTGGACTATTGAAGGCGCCGAGTGCAGCCAGTTCGAGAACCACCTGCGCGCCGTAGCCGGCTTGCCGCTGGGCTCGACCGCCAAGGTGGGCGAGAGCGCGATGCTCAACTTCATCGGTGAAGTGCCGGCCGTGGACAAGGTTATCGCCATTGATGACTGCCACCTGCACCACTACGGCAAGGCCTTCAAGGTCGGCCGCAAGGTTGGCCACGCCACCCTGCGCTGCCAGGACATGGCCACCCTCGAGCGCAAGATTGCCGAAGTAGAAGCCCTGATCAGCAACTGATCGAACTTCTTTCTGCGGTTTGCCCTCAGAGATGGCAACAAGCCAAAGCGCTGTCTAGGCTTTGGCTTGTTCCATTTCCACTGCAGAGGGATTGCCATGGGCATCATCGGAACCATCTTCATCGGCCTCATCGTCGGCCTGCTGGCCCGCTTCATCAAACCGGGCGACGACAGCATGGGCTGGATCATGACCATCCTGCTGGGTATTGCCGGCTCCCTGTTGGCCACCTATGGCGGCCAAGCGCTGGGGATCTACCAGGCGGGCCAAGCTGCAGGCTTTGTTGGTGCGCTGGTCGGTGCGGTGATCCTTCTGCTGATTTACGGATTCATCAAGAAACGCTGAATACTGGTTAGAATGCCCGGCAATTCACCCGAGTTGCCGAGCATTTTCATGCGTGCCTTTTTCCTCGCCCCACTCCTCTTGGCCAGTGCCCTGGCCCATGCCGAATTGCCTGAAACCGACTGGCTGGAGCTGATGCCCAAGTCGGACCAGAAGGCGCTCGAGCAAATGCCCGAAATCGACCACAACTCGCCAGAAGCCATGGGCACCTTTACCGACAAGGGCGGCCTCAAGCAGAGCAAAGGACTGCCGGCGGTGATGTATTCGACCAAGACCGTGCCAGCCATGAACGGCAAGGACATCCGTCTGGGTGGCTACCCGGTGCCGCTGGAAAGCGACGCCAAGGGCAACAGCACGCTGTTCTTCCTGGTGCCGTACCCGGGCGCGTGCATACACGTACCACCACCGCCGCCGAACCAGCTGGTGCTGGTGCGCTACCCCAAAGGCCTGAAGATCGATGACATCTACACACCGCTGTGGGTGAGCGGCAAACTGAAGGTGGAGAAGGTCAGCAATGATTTGGCCGATGCAGCCTATGCGCTGGATGCGGGGAAGGTGAGGGTGGTGGAGGACGCTGACCTCTGATTCCTTGAAAAGAGGGGCTGCTTTGCAGCCCATCGCGACACAAGGCCGCTCCTACAAGGACACGCGATCGCCAGTAGGAGCGGCCTTGTGTCGCGAAAGGACCGCGCAGCGGTCCCGGGTGCCTCAGCTCAAAGCGCTTCGCTAGCCACCACCACGCTCAGCGAATGACTGCCCCCAGGCTTCAACTCCACCAGGTCATCCCACACATTCGCCGTCTCGATGCACAGCATCCGCTGCCAGCCGTCATCGGCCATATCCGGCAGCTCCTTGGCCCGCTCGGTCCAGGGGTTCCAGATCACCGCCGAGCGCGAGCCACTGCTGGTCAAGGTAATCCGCCGCTCCCAATGCGGGTCGACAATGCTCAGCGTCTGCGGGGTTGCCAGGTAGATCCGGTCTGTCTCGCCGGCAAACCCCAGCGGCCCCTGCTGTTGCCGCTGTTCCCAGTCAGCCAGGGTCTCGATGTAGCCCAGCCCCTCAACCCCCTCGACCCGCGCTTGGCGCACATCGCTGACCGCGAAGTAGCTATGCAGGGCCTGGCTGATGGTAACCGGGGTATTGCCCATGTTGCGGCTGGTCAGATTCAGCTTGAGGTCCTCGCCCAGCTCGACCACCAGCTTCAGCTCCACGTCATGCGGCCAGCCGGGCAGGTCGCCTTGCGCTTCAGGCAGTTCGAACTCTATCCGCAGGCTCTCGCCCACTTCCTCGATCCCCAGCAACTGCCAGTCGCGTGCACGCGCAAGCCCGTGGGCAGGCGCCTGCTCACCTTGGTACATGGCCTGCACGGCCTCTGGGTTGCGCTGCAAGTTGCCAAACCACGGCCAGCACACCGGTACCCCGGCGCGTACCGACTTGCCCTTGCGGAAGATGGCCTGGTCGCTCAGCCACAGCAGCGGTGGCTCGCCCACCCGCTGGTAGCTGAGGATCTGCGCGCCCTGCTGGGCGATCAGGAGTTCGGCGCGGTCGCTGCTGATACGCCAGCAGTTGAGTTCGCCATGTTGCTCGGTTACGACCTGGTAGGTAGCCATTGCATTCGTCTCATTGATTGCCAGTGGGCCTTGGACCCGGGCACATGCAATGAGTTTACCGCCGGCGAGGCTCAGCGACGAGGCACGGAGCGGGTGCGGCCACTGCCGTCGATGGCGACAAAGACGAATACTGCTTCGGTCACCTTGCGCCATTCGCTGGACAACGGGTCATCGCTCCACACTTCGACCATCATCTGGATCGAGCTGCGGCCGATTTCCAGGGTCTGGGTATAGAATGACAGCTGTGCACCTACCGCGACCGGCACCAGGAAGGCCATGCGGTCGATGGCAACGGTGGCGACTCGGCCGCCAGCGACACGGCTGGCCATGGCGGTGCCCGCCAGGTCCATCTGGGCAACCAGCCAGCCGCCGAAGATGTCGCCAAAGCCGTTGGTTTCACGCGGCAGCGCGGTGATCTGCAAGGCCAGGTCGCCTTGCGGGATAGGATCTTCTTGTTCGAGCTCAATCATGCGATGGGGCCTCTGACCCGTGACGCTTTCGTTGGTGTGGCGCAAAGGCCGGGTAAACGATTCAGCTTGAAACATACTACGCCGATTTCGTTTCACTGGGCGGCCGTAGGGAAACTCTGCGAAACCGTCTGACAATAAAGACCGGCGTTTTCGCACAACATCCTACGTTAGGAGCAACCGTTTCCTACGAATTGCCAGTATATAGAGCATAACGGCCAGCGACGACCGCGCATTCATGAATATCTGTGTGGTTTTTGTATCGCTTTCAGCGCGGCTCGGCAATTTGCTATCTTCGCCTGTCTCCCAATCCAGAAGCCGCGCGCCAAGCGGCCTGCATGCCCTACAAAGAGAACAACGAGCGATGACTTCCGTGCCGAGCAGTATCGAGCAGCCCTCGCGGCCGCTGACCCGCAGTGACTACAAGACCCTCTCACTGTCCGCTCTGGGCGGCGCGCTGGAGTTCTACGACTTCATCATCTTTGTGTTCTTCGCCACGGTGGTCGGCAAGTTGTTCTTCCCGGCCGACATGCCCGAGTGGCTGCGGCTGATGCAAACGTTCGGCATTTTCGCCGCCGGCTACCTGGCGCGGCCGCTGGGCGGCATCATCATGGCCCACTTCGGCGACCTGCTCGGGCGCAAGAAGATGTTCACCCTTAGCATCTTCATGATGGCCCTGCCAACGCTGGTCATGGGCTTGCTGCCGACGTATGCGCAGATCGGCATGTGGGCGCCGGTCCTGTTGCTGCTGATGCGCGTGATCCAGGGCGCGGCGATCGGTGGCGAGGTACCGGGCGCCTGGGTGTTCGTTTCCGAGCACGTGCCAGAGCGCAACACCGGCTACGCCTGCGGCACCCTCACTGCCGGCCTGACCGCGGGCATCTTGCTCGGCTCGCTGGTGGCGACCCTGATCAACAGTGTCTACAGCGCGGCAGAAGTGGCCGATTACGCCTGGCGTATCCCGTTCCTGCTCGGCGGTGTGTTCGGCCTGTTCTCGGTGTACCTGCGCCGCTGGCTGCACGAAACCCCGGTGTTCGCCGAGATGCAGCAGCGCAAGGCGCTGGCCGAGGAATTGCCGCTGCGCGCCGTGCTGCGTGACCATCGCGGTGCGATCATCCTGTCGATGCTACTGACCTGGATGCTGTCGGCCGCCATCGTGGTGGTCATCCTGATGACGCCGGCGTTGCTGCAGAGCATCTACCACATCAGTCCCACCGATTCGCTCAAGGCCAACAGCCTGGCGATCGTGCTGCTCAGCTTCGGCTGCATCGGCGCTGGCAGCCTGGCAGACCGCTTTGGCGCGGGCCGGGTGTTCGTGATCGGCAGCCTGTTGCTGCTGGCCAGTTCCTGGGCCTTCTATCACAGCCTGCCTACCCGGCCAGAGCTGCTGTTCCCGCTGTATGCGGTGACCGGCCTGTGCGTGGGCGTGATTGGTGCAGTGCCTTATGTAATGGTCAAGGCGTTCCCGGCGGTGGTGCGCTTCAGTGGCCTGTCGTTCTCGTACAACGTCGCCTACGCCATCTTCGGCGGGCTGACGCCAATGGTAGTTACGGCGCTGCTGAAGGTGAGCCCGATGGCGCCTGCCTACTATGTGGCAGGCTTGTGTGCCGTTGGTCTGGCCGTGGGCCTGTACCTGCTCGCCAACAAGCGCTGATCTGCGCCACGTCTGCAGGCCTCTTCGCGGCTAAAGCCGCTCTTACAGGGAAGTGCACAGGCCTCAGGGTTGGCACAGTACCTGTGGGAGCGGCTTTAGCCGTGAAGAGGGCGGGCCTGCTTTCAGTGATGGCCTTTCATCCAATTGTCACATTCAAGTCATATCGTATTCATGCGGCCTATCGATACTTGGGTCCGTTCCATCCAACACCCCAATATTCCTGCTAGGAGCAAGGCATGAAACTGAAGCGTTTGATGGCGGCCCTTACCTTTGCCGCCGCTGGCGTTGCAACCGCCAACGCGGTAGCCGCTGTCGATCCTGCGATCCCGACCTACACCAAGACCACCGGTGTATCGGGCAACCTCTCCAGCGTCGGTTCCGATACCCTCGCGAACCTGATGACTCTGTGGGCCGAGGCCTACAAGAAGGAATATCCGAACGTAAACATCCAGATTCAGGCTGCCGGCTCCTCCACCGCGCCACCCGCGCTGACCGAAGGCACCGCCAACCTCGGCCCGATGAGCCGCAAGATGAAGGATGTCGAGCTGCAAGCCTTCGAGCAGAAATACGGCTACAAGCCGACCGCCATCCCGGTCGCCGTTGACGCCCTGGCAGTGTTCGTACACAAGGACAACCCGATCAAAGGCCTGACCATGGCCCAGGTTGACGCCATCTTCTCTTCCACTCGCCTGTGCGGTGGCAAGGCCGAGATCAAGACCTGGGGTGACGTCGGTGTGACCGGTGACCTGGCCAACAAGCCAATCCAGCTGTTCGGCCGCAACTCGGTATCGGGCACCTATGGCTACTTCAAGGAAGAAGCCCTGTGCAAAGGCGACTTCAAGCCTAACGTCAACGAACAGCCTGGCTCGGCTTCGGTCGTGCAGTCGATCAGCTCCTCGCTGAACGGCATCGGCTACTCTGGCATCGGTTACAAGACCGCCAGCGTCAAGACTGTAGCCCTGGCCAAGAAAGAAGGCGGCGAGTTCGTTGAAGACAACGAAACCAACGCCCTCAACGGCACTTACCCGCTGTCGCGCTTCCTGTACGTCTACGTCAACAAGGCCCCGAACAAGCCTCTGGCCCCGCTGGAAGCCGAGTTCGTCAAGCTGGTGCTGTCGCAAGCTGGCCAGCAGGTCGTGGTGAAGGATGGCTACATCCCGCTGCCGGCCAAAGTCGTCGACAAGACCCTGGCTGACCTGGGCCTGTCGCACGCCGGTAACGTCGCAAAAAAGTAAGTAACTGAGGGGGCGGCCGGAGCTGATGCCCGGCCTCTTCCACGAGTTTCCAGCCCGAAGCCAGGCTCCCTGTGCGGCGGGCTTTCGTGCGTCACCACTTTGTAATGTTTTTGTCACACGGGACCGCTAGGGTGTGCGCATGAATGATCTGGCCAATTCCAACATGACCCAAAACTCCCAACCCGTGCGCATTGACTTCAATACGCCCGAGTTGCAACGCAAGCGCCGCATGCGCGCGCTCAAGGACCGCCTGACCCGCTGGTATGTACTGGTGGGCGGGCTTGCCGTATTGGCGGCAATCACCCTGATCTTCTTCTACCTGGCCTACGTGGTGCTGCCACTGTTCCAGGGCGCCGAGCTGACCAGTAAGAAAGCCCTGGCGCCGACCTGGTTGCAGCAGGATGCCGGCAAGCCGCTGATGATCGCGCTTGAAGAGCAGAACCTGGTGGGTATGCGTGTTTCGGACAAGGGCCAGGCATTGTTCTTCGATACCAAGACCGGTAGCGAGCTCAAGCGTGTCGACCTGCCGGTGCCGGCAGACACCCAGGTCACGTCGATCAGTGCCGATCAGCCGGGTAGCCCGCTGGTGGTGCTGGGCTTGTCCAATGGCCAGGCGCTGGTGTTCCACCACACCTACAAGATCACCTACCCGGACAACAAGAAAACCATCACCCCAGGCATCGACTACCCGTACGGCGAGCAGCCGTTCGTGCTCGATGAACAGGGCCGTGCGCTGGACCACGTCAGCGTCAACGTCAATGGCGATACCCTGCTGCTGGCCGGGTCCACCGGCGCGCACCTGCAGGTGGTCGAGCTGACCCGCACGGAAAACATGATGACCGAAGAGGTCACCACCGAGCAGAACCGCATCGCATTGCCGCAGATGACCGAAACGGTGAAGAACATCTTCATCGACCCGCGTCAGCAATGGCTGTACGTGATCAACGGCCGCGCTACTGCGGACGTGTTCAGCCTGCGCGACAAGAGCCTCAATGGCCGCTACAAGCTGTCGGAAAGTGCCGACACCGAAATCACCGCCACAGCCCAGCTGGTCGGTGGCATCTCGCTGATCATCGGTGACTCCAAAGGTGGCCTGGCCCAGTGGTTCATGGCCCGCGACCCGGATGGCGAATCGCGCTTCAAGCAGATCCGTACCTTCCAGATGGGCAATGCGCCAATCGTGCAGGTCGATGCCGAGGAGCGCCGCAAGGGCTTCATCGCCCTGGACGCCGCAGGCAAGCTGGGCGTGTTCCACAGCACCGCGCACCGTACCCTGCTGGTCGAGCCGGCTGCCGAAGGCCCGGGTATCCTGGCCCTGTCGCCACGTGCCAACCGCATCATCATCGAAGAAGGCGGCAAGCTGCTGCGGCTGAGCCTGCGCAACCCGCACCCGGAAATTTCCTTCAGCGCGCTGTGGGGCAAGGTGTGGTACGAGAACTACGACGAGCCGAAATACGTCTGGCAATCGACCGCTTCGAACACCGACTTCGAGCCCAAGCTGAGCCTGTCGCCGCTGACCTTCGGTACCCTCAAGGCCGCGTTCTACGCGATGATCCTGGCGGCCCCGCTGGCCATTGCCGCCGCCATCTACACCGCCTACTTCATGGCCCCGGGCATGCGCCGAAAGGTCAAGCCGGTGATCGAACTGATGGAAGCGATGCCGACGGTGATCCTCGGCTTCTTCGCCGGCCTGTTCCTCGCCCCGTACCTGGAAGGCCACCTGCCGGGTGTGTTCAGCCTGTTCCTGCTGATGCCATTCGGTATCCTGCTGGCCGGCTTCACCTGGACCCGCCTGCCAGAGTCGATCCGCCTGCGTGTGCCGGATGGCTGGGAAGCTGCGATCCTGATCCCGGTCATCCTGTTCACTGGCTGGTTCGCCCTGACCATGAGCCCACACCTGGAAAGCTGGTTCTTCGGCGGCGACATGCGCTTGTGGATCACCAATGACCTGGGGATAACCTACGACCAGCGCAACGCCCTGGTGGTGGGTATCGCCATGGGCTTCGCGGTCATCCCCAACATCTACTCGATTGCCGAAGACGCCGTGTTCAGCGTGCCACGCAGCCTGACCCTGGGCTCCCTGGCGCTGGGGGCGACGCCCTGGCAGACCCTGACCCGCGTGGTCATCCTTACCGCCAGCCCAGGTATTTTCTCGGCGCTGATGATCGGCATGGGCCGAGCGGTGGGCGAGACCATGATCGTGCTGATGGCCACCGGCAACACCCCGGTGATGGAGCTGAACCTGTTCGAGGGCATGCGCACCCTGGCTGCCAACGTGGCCGTGGAAATGCCGGAATCGGAAGTTGGTGGCAGCCACTATCGCGTGCTGTTCCTGGCCGCCCTGGTGCTGCTGATGTTCACGTTTGTCATGAACACCTTGGCCGAGCTGATTCGCCAGCGTCTGCGCAAGAAATACTCGTCGCTTTGATAGAAAGGTAGCGATCCGTGAAAAAGGATTCCCTAAAAGGCTGGTTCAAGAGCGGCGCCCCAGGCGTCTGGATGAGCGGCGGCGCGGTGGCCATGGCGGTGATCATGACCGTTGGCCTGCTGGCGGTGATCGCCGTGCGTGGCCTGGGCCACTTCTGGCCGGCCGATCTTGTCCAGGCCACCTACAAGGTGCCGGGCCAAGCTGATCACGTTGTCATCGGCGAGGTGGTACAAAAGGAAGAGGTACCCCGTGCCCGCCTGAAGGGCGCCGGCTTGCCGGTACCTGACCAGGGCCCGGAGTTCATGACCCGCGAGCTGATCAAGGTGGGTAACCGCGACCTCAACGGCAGCGACTTCACCTGGGTGGTCGGCGACTGGCTGGTCGACGAAAAGCGCCCGGCCGACCTGATTGCCCTGGAGCGCCGCGAGTGGGGCAACTTCTACGGTTACCTGGTCAGCGTCAAGGAAGAAGGCCGCGTGGTTGCCGAGGGCCCTGCCGCCTGGAACGAGCTGCAAACCCGCCTCAAACGTGCCAGCCAGCTCAACAGCGAGCTGCAGCAGCTGGAGAAGAAGGACATCGGTGCCATCAACCATGGCCTTGAGCGCCTGCGCCTGCATGCCCGCAAGCTGGAACTGGACGGCAAGCTGGACGCCGCCGCCCAGGCCGACATGGATGCCGACCGCGCCGAGCTGAACAGCCGCTACAAGGCCATCGAAGACCGCCTCAGCGGCCTGCACCAGGCCTTTTCCCGCGACAGCCTGGTGGCCCGCGATGGCAACGGTCGTGAAGTGGAAATCAACCTGAGCAAGGTGGTGCACGCCATCCAGCCGAATGGCATGTCCGCATTCACCAAGCTGGGGACCTACTTCGCCAAGGTCTGGGAGTTCCTCAGCGACGACCCGCGTGAAGCCAATACCGAAGGCGGCATCTTCCCGGCCATCTTCGGTACCGTGATGATGACCCTGATCATGGCCGTGATCGTCACCCCGTTCGGTGTGCTGGCTGCCGTCTATCTGCGCGAATATGCCCGGCAGGGGCCGGTGACCCGCCTGATCCGCATTGCGGTGAACAACCTGGCCGGTGTACCGGCGATCGTCTACGGCGTATTCGGCCTGGGCTTCTTCGTCTACGTGCTGGGTGGCTCGATCGACCGTTTGTTCTTCCCCGAATCGCTGCCGGCGCCGACCCTGGGTACCCCGGGCCTGCTGTGGGCATCGCTGACCTTGGCGCTGCTGGCGGTGCCGGTGGTAATCGTGGCCACCGAAGAAGGCCTGGCGCGTATCCCGCGTACCGTGCGCGAGGGTTCGCTGGCGCTGGGCGCGACCAAGGCCGAGACCCTGTGGAAGATCGTCCTGCCCATGGCCAGCCCGGCGATGATGACCGGCATGATCCTCGCCGTGGCCCGTGCCGCCGGTGAAGTGGCGCCGCTGATGCTGGTGGGTGTGGTGAAGCTGGCGCCATCGCTGCCGGTGGACGGCAACTACCCGTACCTGCACCTGGACCAGAAGATCATGCACCTGGGCTTCCACATCTATGACGTCGGCTTCCAGAGCCCCAACGTCGAAGCCGCGCGGCCGCTGGTTTATGCCACGGCGCTGCTGCTGGTACTGGTGATCGCAGCCCTCAACCTCTCGGCGGTGTGGATCCGTAACCACCTGCGCGAGAAGTACAAGGCGCTGGACAGCTGACCCTGATTGCAAGCGTGCCGCCCGCAAGCCGGGCGGCCCTTTGAAACGAATAGATAGCGTATGGAGTTGACCATGCAGCAAGATTCCCATACCCACGGCATCGACATGTCTGCCCTGGGCCGCAACAAGCAGAGCCTGCGCCTGGCCGAAGAAACCGTGGCCATCGAAGTGCCTGGCCTGAGCCTGTTCTACGGCGACAAGCAAGCCTTGTTCGACGTCAGCATGAACATCCCCAAGCAGCGTGTGACCGCCTTCATCGGCCCGTCCGGCTGCGGCAAGTCGACCCTGCTGCGTACCTTCAACCGCATGAACGACCTGGTTGACGGTTGCCGCGTGGAAGGTGCCATCAACCTGTACGGCAACAACATCTACCGCAAGGGCGAAGACGTGGCCGAGCTGCGTCGCCGTGTGGGCATGGTGTTCCAGAAGCCCAACCCGTTCCCCAAGACCATCTACGAGAACGTGGTCTATGGCCTGCGCATACAGGGCATCAACAAGAAGCGTGTGCTCGACGAAGCGGTTGAGTGGGCACTGAAGGGCGCGGCGCTGTGGGACGAGGTCAAGGACCGTCTGCACGATTCGGCACTGGGCCTGTCCGGTGGCCAGCAGCAGCGTCTGGTGATCGCCCGTACCATCGCCGTGGAGCCGGAAGTGCTGCTGCTCGACGAACCGTGCTCGGCACTGGACCCGATCTCGACCCTGAAGGTCGAAGAACTGATCTACGAATTGAAATCCAAGTACACCATCGTCATCGTCACCCACAACATGCAACAGGCGGCCCGTGTTTCGGATTACACCGCGTTCATGTACATGGGCAAACTGGTCGAATTCGGGGATACCGACACCCTGTTCACCAACCCGGCGAAGAAGCAGACCGAAGACTACATCACCGGTCGCTACGGCTAAGCGCCGCTCGTGATGAGCACCTGGCCCCTGTAGGAGCGGGTTTACCCGCGAAGCAGGCGGCTCGGTGCCTGGCACCGGCTTCGCCGGTGTTCGCGGGTGAACCCGCTCCCACAGGGTTTTCATGCTGGGGCGGCGCCAGGGAACAAGACGAACAATTTGAAGCTTGCAGCTTCTTCGCGGAGCGAACGATGATCAACAAAGAAAGCCTTACACATCACATTTCCCAGCAGTTCAACGCCGAGCTCGAAGAGGTGCGCAGCCACCTGCTGGCCATGGGCGGCCTGGTTGAAAAGCAAGTCAACGACGCCGTTACCGCGCTGATCGAAGCCGACTCGGGCCTGGCCCAGCAAGTGCGCGAGGTTGACGAGCAGATCAACCAGATGGAGCGCAACATCGACGAAGAGTGCCTGCGCATTCTGGCCCGTCGTCAGCCGGCGGCCTCCGACCTGCGCCTGATCATCAGCATCTCCAAGTCGGTGATCGACCTGGAGCGCATCGGTGACGAGTCGACCAAGATCGCCCGCCGTGCCATCCAGCTGTGTGAGGAAGGCGAATCCCCGCGTGGCTACGTCGAGGTGCGCCATATCGGCGACCAGGTGCGCAACATGGTGCGCGATGCGCTGGACGCCTTTGCCCGCTTCGACGCCGACCTGGCGCTGTCGGTGGCCCAGTACGACAAGACCATCGACCGCGAGTACAAGACTGCCCTGCGTGAGCTGGTGACCTACATGATGGAAGACCCGCGCTCGATCTCGCGGGTGCTCAGCGTGATCTGGGTGCTACGCTCGCTGGAGCGTATCGGCGACCATGCACGCAACATCTCCGAGCTGGTGATCTACCTGGTGCGCGGCACCGACGTGCGCCACATGGGCCTTAAGCGCATGACTGCAGAAGTGCAGGGTACCGCTGTCGCCGACGGCGAAAAGGCTAATGTTCCGGGCGAACCTGACGATAAGTAAGGTTGCTCCCGAGCATCGACGCCCGGCCTTGGCCGGGCGTTTTCGTTTGCGGTCGAGGAGCCGGCAGGCACCCGCGAACGATGTGAAGAAGTCCCGGCGTGGCCGAGGGTTGTAGCAAATGGCCATTAATTGGCAGTAGGCTAGTCGGGATTCAAAAGGAGTATCGATGAGTAAAGTGAATGTGCTGGTCGTTGATGACGCCCCGTTTATCCGTGACCTGGTCCGCAAGTGCCTGCGCAATGCCTTCCCGGGTATGGCCATCGACGACGCCGTCAATGGTCGCAAGGCCATGGCCATGCTCGGCAAGGAAGTGTTCGACCTGGTCCTGTGCGACTGGGAGATGCCGGAAATGTCAGGCCTGGAACTGCTCACCTGGTGCCGTCAGCAGCCTGCGTTGAAAAACCTGCAGTTCATCATGGTGACCAGCCGTGGCGACAAGGAAAACGTCATTCAGGCGATCCAGGCGGGTGTTTCCGACTTTGTCGGCAAGCCATTCACCAACGAGCAGTTGCTGACCAAGGTGAAGAAGGCGCTGACCAAGATCGGCAAGCTCGACAGCCTGATGGCCATCGGCCCGGCGCGGGTCAACTCGGCGTTTGCCAACGATTCGCTGAATGCGCTGACCGCCGGCAAGCCGGAAGTGGCCAAGGTGACTGCGCCCGCACCGGCGCCGGCCAAGCCATTGGTCACTGCACCCACGCCAACCGCCGCGCCAACCGGCCGTGGCCAGGGCCAGTTGCGCCTGGCCAGCGGCATGCAGCCGTGCGTGATCAAGGCGTTGAGCCTGAAGGAAGCGCTGCTGGTGGTGCGCCGTGGCGAAGCGTTACCGCAGGTGCTGGAAGGCGCGGTGCTGGACCTGGAGCAGGGCGAAAGCGCCGAAGTCGCCCGCCTGAACGGCTACCTGCATGCCGTCGCGGCGCTGGAGCCCAAGCCCGACAGTGACTGGCTGCAACTGACGTTCAAGTTCGTCGACCAGGATGCGCAGAAACTCGACTACCTGTCGCGGCTGATTGCCCGCGGGACTGCGCAGAAGCACTTCACCCCGGGTGCTTGACCCCAGCCTCACACCGCGCTTTGTGTAGGAGCGGCCTTGTGTCGCGAAAGGGCTGCAAAGCAGCCCCAGCAATTCATGCGGCGATGCAAAAATCCTGGGGCTGCTGCGCAGCCCTGAGCCATCCGACCAACTGCAATACCCGCCAGCAAACCCGCTGCTAGGCTTCGACAAATCATAACTGTCAAAAAGCCACTATCATGCCCGCGCGCCTGCTGCTGTTCTGTGCATTGCTCATGGCCTCGGCGTCGAGCCTGGGTGTGACCCTCTACAAGATCACCGACGAGTCCGGTGTCATTTCCTATTCCGACCGGCCTGGCCCCGGCGCCAAACCCTTGGTGCTCCGTGAACCCATGGTCGAAACGCTTGAAGGCCAGGTACTGCTGAACGCGAAAACGTTCGACGGTGGCGTGAGCTTCTCGGCCCGCAACGAGCTGCATGTGCCGGTGGAAGTGGAGCTGCGCCTGGACAACCTGGTTAACGCGCAGGGCGGTGATGCACCGCGTATCGTGCGCCGGCTGCTACCACCGCGCACCACGCAGATGCTCAGCGTACTCAGGGGGCGGCCCGGCCTGCTGCTGAACTACCGTTCAACCCTGCTGCAGGCCATGGGGGACCCGGGCAAGCGGCCGCTAGGCTTCCGCTATGCGTTCCCGTGGATTGGTGGGCCGTTTCGTGTAACCCAAGGCCCTAATGGCCGTGTCAGCCATTTTGGGCCGAAAGGGCGCTACGCCATGGACATCGCCATGCCAGAAGGCACCACGATCATTGCGGCGCGGGAAGGGGTGGTGGTGAAGACGCAGAACAGCCAGAGCGGACGCGAGCCCAACCCGTCGGGCAACTTTGTCAGGATCTTGCACCCGGACGGCACCATGGGCGTGTACCTGCACCTGATGCGCGGCTCGGTGGTGGTGGCAGAGGGGCAGCGGGTACGCCAGGGGCAGATGCTGGCCAAGTCGGGCAATACCGGCAACAGCACCGGGCCGCACCTGCATTTCGTGGTGCAGCGCAATGTGGGGTTGGCGCTGGAATCGATACCTTACCGGTTCGACAGGCCGATCAGCGGGTTGCCCGACTTTACTGCGGGTAACCCTTGAGATTGTCGGGCCTGCTTTGCAGGCCCATGGTCCTCAATCCAGCTTGAGCACCTTGGCCAGCACGATCTTCGGCCCTTTCATCTTCTTGATGATGATGCGCAGCCCTTCGACCTCCAGCACTTCCTCTTCTTCAGGCACGCGCTTGAGTGTCTCGTAGACCAGCCCTGCCAGGGTTTCTGCCTCGATGTGGTCGAGGTCGATACCCAGCAGGCGCTCGACCTTGAACAGTGGCGTGTCGCCGCGCACCAGCAGTTTGCCCGGCTGGTAGGCGAGGATGCCGCGCTCGGTCTTGCGGTGCTCGTCCTGGATATCGCCCACCAGCACTTCCAGCACGTCTTCCATGGTCAGGTAGCCGATAACCTTGCCATCGGCTTCCTCCACCAGCACGAAGTGCGCGCCACCTTTGCGGAACTGCTCCAGCAGTTGTGCCAGCGGCATGTGCCGCGACACGCGTTCCAGCGGCCGGGCGAGGTCGTCCAGGTCGATGGTTTCGGGCAGGTGCTCCAGTTCGGCCAGCTCCAGCAGCAAGTCCTTGATGTGCAGCAGGCCGATAAAATCCTCGCGCTCGGCGTCGTACACCGGGTAGCGGCTGAACTTGTGACGGCGCACCAGGGCCAGGATCTGCTTCAGCGGCGCATGGGCGTCGATGCTGACCATGTCTTCGCGCGAGTTGGCCCAGTCGACCACCTCCAGCTCGCCCATTTCCACGGCCGAAGCCAGCACGCGCATGCCCTGGTCACTCGGGTCCTGGCCACGGCTGGAGTGCAGGATCAGCTTGAGCTCTTCACGGCTGTAGTGGTGCTCGTGGTGCGGGCCAGGCTCGCCTTGGCCGGCAATGCGCAGGATGGTGTTGGCGCTGGCATTGAGCAGGTAGATGGCCGGGTACATCGCCCAGTAGAACAGGTACAGCGGCACAGCGGTCCACAGCGACAGCAGCTCGGGCTTGCGGATCGCCCAGGACTTGGGCGCCAGCTCGCCGACCACGATGTGCAGGTACGAGATGACGAAGAAGGCGACGAAGAACGAGATCGCCTTGATCAGCTCGGGAGTGTCGACACCAAAGTATGCGAGCAGCGGCTCGAGCAGGTGGGCAAAGGCCGGTTCGCCGACCCAGCCCAGGCCCAGGGAGGCGAGGGTGATGCCCAGCTGGCAGGCCGACAGGTAGGCGTCGAGCTGGTTGTGCACTTTGCGCAGGATGCTGCCACGCCAGCCATGCAGCTCGGCGATGGACTCGACGCGGGTGGCGCGCAGCTTGACCATGGCGAACTCGGCAGCAACGAAGAAGCCGTTGAGCAGCACCAGGAGCAAGGCAAAGATGATCATGCCGAAATCGGCGAATAGCGAGGTGAGGCTGATACCAGGGGAAGGGTCCATGATGGAGTTTTTACGGGGTCCGTCTTTGAGAGAGAGAAAAAAAGTGCCAGCTCTTGCTGGCACAGGGGATCCAATGTAGCGGCTGGGGCCGCAAAAGCAAAGGGTGCTGGATTCATTGGGGCCGCTTTGCGGCCCATCGCCGGCAAGCCAGCGCCCACAAGGTCGGCGACAACCTGGCCCCTTCAGGCCTTGCCGTTAGCCAATTGTGCCGGCGCAAAGTGACAGGTAAAGGTACTGCCATGCCCCGGCACGCTGCTGATTTCCAGCTTGCCGCGGTGGCGCATCAGTACGTGCTTGACGATCGCCAGCCCCAGCCCGGTGCCGCCAGTATTCGACGCACGGCTGGAATCCACCCGGTAGAAGCGTTCGGTCAGGCGTGGCAGGTGCTTGGCGTCGATACCCACCCCCGAGTCCTGTACCGACAAGTGCGCGCCCTGGGCATCGGCCCACCAGCGGATGCGGATGCTGCCTTCGTCCTGGGTGTACTTGACTGCGTTGAACACCAGGTTGGAAAAGGCACTGCGCAGCTCCGACTCGCTGCCTTTCAGCTTCACGCCAGGCGCGGCTTCGAGGGTGATGCGCTGGTTGCGTGGCCCAGACAGGGCCTGGGCGTCGTTCTTGATCGCGGCGAGCAAGGCATCGACCGCAACTGGCTGGTTGTCCGATGGGTAGTCGGTGGCTTCCAGCTTGGCCAGCAGCAGCAGGTCGTTGAGCAGGGTCTGCATGCGCGAGCCTTGCTGGCTCATCTGCTGCAGCGCCCGGCCCCAGCGCGGGTTCACGTCTTCGACGTTGTCCAGCAGGGTTTCCAGGTAGCCGGTGATCACCGTCAGTGGTGTGCGCAGCTCATGGGACACGTTGGCGACGAAGTCCTTGCGCATCTGTTCCAGCTGGTGGATGCGGGTGACATCGCGCACCAGCATCAGGTGCTCGTTGTTGCCGTAGCGGGTGATGTGCAGCTGCACGCGCATGCGGTCGTTTATCGGCGAGGGGATTTCCAGCGGTTCAAGGTAGTTCTCCGCCTCGAAGTACTCCTTGAAGCGCGGGTGACGCACCAGGTTGGTCACCTGCTGGCCGCCGTCCTGAGGGGTCTTGAAGCCCAGCAGGGTCTCGGCGGCACGGTTCCACCATTCCAGGTTGCCGTCGCTGTCGAGCATGATCACGGCGTCACGCAGCGCGGCGGTGGACTCCTGCACCCGGTCGATCACCGCCTGCAGGCGGCCGCGCACGCGCTGGTCGCGGCGTTGCAGGTGGTAGATGCTGTCGAACACCTCGCCCCACAGGCCATAGCCATCGGGCGGTGCTTCGTCAGGTTGGTGGTTGCGTAGCCAGTCGTGCAGGCGCAGCAGTTGCTTGAGGGTCCAACCCAGGTACAGCGCCAGGCCGATGGCCAGGCTCCAGCCATAATAGCCGCTGATCAGCCCACCGATCAGGCAGACGGTGATCAGCAGCAGCAGGTGGCGAATCAGGGTCGCGTGCCAGTTCTGGTTCAATTGACGGTCCTTGTACAACAACGTGCAGCTTGGCGCTTTTGAACTCGATCAGCTCTTGGTCGAGAAGCGGTAGCCAGTGCCCCGGACGGTTTGTACCAGATTTTCGTAGGCTTCACCCAGCGCCTTGCGCAGGCGACGGATGTGCACGTCGACGGTGCGCTCCTCGACATACACGTTGCCGCCCCACACTTGGTCGAGCAGCTGGCCACGGGTGTAGGCGCGCTCCTGGTGGGTCATGAAGAACTGCAGCAGGCGGTATTCGGTGGGGCCCATCTCGGCCGGTTTGCCGTCGATGGTCACGCGGTGGCTGATCGGGTCGAGCAGCAGGCCGCCGACTTCGATCGGTGCCTCGCTGTCGCTCGGACCAGTGCGGCGCAGCACGGCTTTCAGGCGCGCTACCAGTTCTCGCGGCGAGAACGGCTTGGTGATGTAGTCGTCAGCGCCCACTTCCAGGCCCTGGATCTTGTTGTCCTCCTCACCCTTGGCAGTGAGCATGATGATCGGGATGTCGCCGGTCAGCTCATCGCGTTTGAGGCGGCGGGCCAGCTCGATGCCGGAGGTGCCCGGGAGCATCCAGTCGAGCAGGATCAGGTCCGGTTTGCGGTCGACGATGATCGCGTGGGCCTGTTGAGAGTTTTCCGCTTCCAGGCAGTCATAGCCGGCCATTTCCAGGGCAACGGCGATCATCTCGCGAATAGGCGCTTCGTCGTCGACGATCAGAATGTTCCTGCCAACCATGCTCAAAACCTCTCCTGGATACGGTGTCTTGGCCCGCATTAGATAACGGAATTATTGCAGCTGTGTGACAGGGTGTTGGCCGTTCTGGCGACATTCCGTGACTGAACTAGGCTTGAAAGGGCCGCGGTTGTGGCAACCTGAACTCAATTCCCCCCGAAACAATGGTGAATCCAATGACACGACAAACGCTGAGCTGGATGGCCCTTTTCGCTGCGCTGGCGCTCCCGGGGGTGGCGTCGGCCCACCATGCCACGGAGAAGGGCGGCATGTGGGTCGATCATGCCGGCATGACCCTGTATACCTTTGACAAGGATGCAGGTGGCAAGTCGATGTGCAATGGCGAATGCGCGAAGAACTGGCCGCCGTTGATGGTCAAGGCCGATGACGAACCGGCCAAGGACAAGTGGACGGTGGTGATGCGCGATGATGGCACCAAGCAGTGGGCCTATGACGGCAAGCCGCTGTATACGTTCATCAAAGACAAGAAGGCCGGTGACATGACCGGTGACGGTATGAAAGACGTCTGGCACGTTGCCAAGCCGTAAGGCCGAAATGTGGCCCTGTGGGAGCGGGTTCACCCGCGAATGCTGCGGTGTAGCGAACATCGCATTCGCGGGTAAACCCGCTCCCACAGGGCGGTGAGCTTTAGCGCAGTGCGTAATCCAGCACCACCCCGACGAACACCAGCAACCCCGCCCAGTGGTTGTGCAGAAACGCCTTGAAGCACGATTCCCGGTCCAGCTTGCGCGTCGACCAGTACTCCCAGGCAAAGCACGCCGCTGCACCCAACAGCCCCAGGTGGAACCAGCCACCCAGGTCAAAGCGGCTACCCGCCAGCAGCAGGCAGCCCAGTGACAGCAGCTGCAGGGTCAGGATGATGGTTCGGTCAGCCTCGCCGAACAAAATCGCCGTCGACTTCACGCCAATCTTCAGGTCGTCATCACGGTCGACCATGGCGTAGTAGGTGTCGTAACCCACTGTCCACAGCAGGTTGGCGATATAAAGCAGCCAGGCGCTGGCCGGCAGCTCGCCACCGGCGGCAGTGAAGGCCATGGGAATGCCCCAGGAATACGCCGCCCCCAGTACCACCTGCGGGTAATAGGTGTAGCGCTTCATGAATGGGTAGCAGAACGCCAGCGCCACCGCGCCAAATGACAGCCACACGGTCTGGCTGTTGGTGCACAGCACCAGCAGGAAGCTTACCCCGACCAGAATGGCGAACAGCGCCAGCGCCTCGCGTGGGCGCACCCGGCCACTGGCCAGGGGGCGGTCGGCGGTGCGTTTGACGTGGCCGTCCACCTTGCGGTCGGCAAAGTCGTTGATGCAGCAACCCGCAGCGCGCATCAGCACCACGCCGAGGCCGAAGATCAGCACGTTGGCCAGGGTGGGTGAGCCGTTGCCGGCGATCCACACCGCCGACAGGGTCGGCCATAGCAGCAGGTAGATACCGATCGGCCGGTCCATGCGGCTGAGCTGGACGAAGTCCCAGGCCCGCGGATGCAGGCGGTTGAGCGACTTGAGCAGTTGCAGGTACATCAGCGGTTTTCCTCCTTGGCCGCTTGCCACAATGCCGGCAGGAACACTTCTGCCACCAGCAGGTCCAGGCCGCCACGCTCAAAGCGTGAGCGGCGGCCCCAAAGCGCCGCATGGGCGGCTTCGGGCGGCAGCCAGGCCTGTGGGTAACTGCACACTTCGAGCGGGTGGCGGATAAATGCCTGGTCGCAGAACAGCAACTCGCCCAGCGAGCGGCTGCCCAGGGTTTCCAGGTCCAGCCCACCGCGCTCCAGGGCGCTGCGGCTGGCCACGCTGCGGGCGAACACCCAGGGTTGGCCATGGCCACGCAGGTACACCTCGCGCACCCAGCCTTCGGCACCGGCAGCGATGCCCAGAGCCTGGCATTCGTCATCGCGCAGCGGCTGCCAGCCCTCGAACAGCGGGGTGACGGAGAAGTGATCGTTGGACAGGCGGGTCAGGCGGCGGGTCAGCGAGCCCTCGTCGAACAGCCAGTCAAGGGTAGGCTGGTCGATGTCGATGGCCAGCTGTGAATACGGCAGCCACGCGACAGCGGCTGCTTGCGGGGATTCGTACGACACGTCGGTCTGCTTGTTACAACCAGAGAGGCGGCGAGCTTAGCATGATTGCCCCGACTGCTTGCATACTGGGGACAGGGCCGCTACAAAGCCCCCCATGAATTGCGCGTCGGCCCTTTCGCGGACATGCCCGCTCCCACAAGTTATGCACAATTCCTGTGGGAGCGGGCGCGCCCGCGAAGAGGCCATCAGCAGCAACACAAAGCCCCAGCCTGAACCGAGGAAACTACCCCCCATGAAAAAGTGGCAATGTATTGTCTGCGGCCTGATCTACGACGAAGCCGAAGGCTGGCCCGACGACGGCATCGCCCCCGGCACCCGTTGGGAGGATGTGCCTGATGACTGGCTGTGCCCCGACTGCGGCGTCGGCAAAAGCGACTTTGAAATGATCTCCATCGGCTAAGCGAGGCAAGCACGACATGACGTCCCCTGTGGTAATCATCGGTACCGGCCTTGCGGGCTACAACCTGGCCCGTGAATTTCGCAAGCTCGATGCGCAGACGCCGCTGCTGCTGATCACCGCCGACGATGGTCGTTCCTATTCCAAGCCCATGCTCTCCATGGGCTATGCCAAGCAGAAGGATGCCGATGGCCTGTGCATGGCCGAGCCGGGCGCCATGGCCGAGCAACTGAAAGCCGAAATCCGCACCCATACCCGCATCAGCGGTATCGACCCGGGCCATAAGCGCCTTTGGATCGGTGAAGAGGCCGTGGAATACCGCGACCTGGTGCTGGCCTGGGGCGCGCAGACCGTGCAGGTACCGATTGAAGGCGACGGCAGCCACCTGGTGTTCCCGATCAATGACCTGGAAGACTACGCCCGCTTCCGTGCCGCCGCTGTCGGCAAGCAGCGCGTGCTAATCCTCGGTGCCGGCCTGATCGGCTGTGAATTTGCCAACGACATGAGCCTGGGCGGCTTTCAGGTCGATGTGGTGGCGCCATGCGAGCAGGTAATGCCGACCCTGCTGCACCCGGCGGCTGCCAGCGCTGTACAGGCCGGCCTGCAAGGCCTGGGCGTGCGCTTCCACCTAGGGCCGGTGCTGACCCGCCTGCAGCAGGTACCTCAAGGCCTGGAGGCGCACCTGTCAGATGGCAGCGTAATCGCTTGCGACCTGGTGGTTTCGGCCATCGGCCTGCGCCCTCGCACCGACCTGGCCGCTGCGGCCGGCCTGCAGACCAACCGCGGCGTCAGCGTCGACCGCGAGTTGCGCACCTCGCATGCCAACATTTTCGCCCTTGGCGACTGTGCCGAGGTCGATGGCATCAACCTGCTCTATGTGATGCCGCTGATGAGCTGTGCCCGTGCCCTGGCGCAAACCTTGGCCGGCAAGCCAACGGCAGTTGCCTACGGGCCGATGCCGATCACCGTGAAAACCCCGGCCTGCCCGCTGGTGGTCTCGCCACCGCCACAGGGCTGTGAAGGCAGCTGGCAGGTAGAGGGGCAAGGCAGTGACCTCAAGGTGCTGTGCCTGGATGCCGACGGCAAGCTGCTGGGCTATGCCCTGACTGGAGCAGCGGTGATGGACAAGCTGGCGCTGAATCGCCAGTTACCAGCGGTTATGGCGTAAATAGCGCGCGTTCTGTCGGATTTATCCTGTTGTTGCCTGCACAATGGCCGCCCAGATACTGGCGCGGCCCCTGAGCACGTGCCATTCTCACTCCCGTCTGCCGCAGATTAGAGCCTGCGGTGCCTTGAGCGCTGCTCGCAGAGGCAGCACGGCATAACAACAAGAATTCCGTCAAAGAGGCTTCACTATGCGCAAACCAGAACTCGCCGCCGTCATCGCCGAAAAGGCCGATCTGACCAAGGAAAAGGCCAATCAGGTTTTGAACGCGATTCTCGACAGCATCACCGGTGCCCTGGACAAGGACACCGTGACCCTGGTCGGTTTCGGCACCTTCGAAAAACGTCATCGCGGCGCGCGTACCGGCAAGAACCCGCAAACCGGTGAGCCGGTCAAGATCAAGGCCAGCAACACCGTGGCGTTCAAACCAGGCAAGAACCTGCGCGACAGCGTCAACGCACCCGTCAAGCCGGCCAAGAAGGGCAAGTGATCGCACCCTGACAACCCCAGTGTCAGCCAAGCGGGCGCCTCAGGGCGCCCGTTGTGCTTTCTGCAGGCAAAATGTTTCGAATTTGCATAAATAGTTCGGGAAAAGGATAAACTGCGCGCCTTAGTCACTTTTAATTCGAGGCGCGTTGATGAAGTTTCGCTTTCTTCTCTGGGCCATGGGGCTGTTGATGGCCAGGGCCAGCCGTAACAACCCGGCGTTCCAGCAGCAGCTCAAGGGCAAGGACCTGGTGTTCCAGATGCAGACCTTGGACGGCAAGGTTGCCCGGCACTTCATCGTCAATAACGAGCGCGTCAGCAGCAAGGGCGGCGCGCACTCGCAGCCGGCCTTCGCCATTGCCTTCAAGGACGCGGCCTATGGCTTTGCCACGATGCAGGCAGGTAACAAGCAGTTGGCGTTCATGCAGGGGATTCAGGACAAGAACATCCAGATCAAAGGCAATCCGGCGTTGGTGATGTGGTTCCAGGGGTTGATGAAGTACCTGAAGCCAAAGAAGAAAGGCTGAAATTGCTGGGGCCGCTTTGCGGCCCTATCGCGACGCAAGGCCGCTCCCACATTGATCGGTGTATGCATGTGGGAGCGGCCTTGCGTCGCGATAGGGCTGCAAGGCCGCCCCAATGGCCTTAATGCGGTGCGTGGAACTGCGAAGCCAGCTCACGCAACAGGCTCTCAGCCTCCAGCACTTTGTTCACCACATCCTCAGCCTTGTCCCGGGCAATGCCCAGACGCTCCAGCAAGTCGTCCGGAATCTCCTCCAGCGGCCCCGAGCCAATCCCCCGCGAGCGCAGCAGGCGAGTCGCCAGGCACACCAGGTTGGGGAACGCCGATAACTCGCCATCGTAGGCCGGGTCATGCTGGAAGCGCAGCGCGGTCGACAGCTCTTCCGGCATGTCCCACAGCTTCATCAGCCAGGCGCCGATCTGCTCGCGGCTGATGCCCAGCAGGTGTTGTTCCACGTAGGTGTGGTTCAGGTGCGGGTTGACCTCCAGGTGTCGGCAGATCAGCGAGAAGTGCGGCGGGAACACGTGTGCCAGCAGCAGGTAGCCAAAGTTGTGCAGCAGCCCGGCCAGATAGGTCAGGCCAGCCTCTGGGCGCTCTGCCCGTGGCATGGCACGGGTCAGGCCTTCGATGATGGCGGCGGTGTAGATCGACTGCTGCCAGTATGGCGTGGCCTGCTGCGGGTGATCCTTCGGCAGGCTCAGGGTCTTGCCCAGTGCCAGGCCCAAGGCCAGGTTGATCACCAGATCGAAGCCCAGCACGCGCACGATGGCGTCTTCCACCGAGCGGATCTTGCCCGGCGAGGCGTAGTAGGGCGACGCCGCCCAGCTCACCACTTGCGCAGCCAGGGCCGGGTCAGTCTCGACCACGCCGGTGATGTCGTCGATGCTGGCGTTGGGGTCTACCCGCAGCTTGATGATTTTTTGCGCAGTATCGGCCAGCGGCGGGATTTCGATGGTTTCTTCCAGGCGCTTCTGGATGCGCCGGGCCGTGAAGGCCTGCACCGCATTGGTAATTTCCCGGGTGTCGTCATCGGGGCGGTCCAGGTTGGGGCTAATTGCCTCGACATCCTGGCCAAAGCTGCTGGCGCTGGCCTTGGCCAGCATGCGCTTGAATGGCGCGCGCTCGATTTCCAGCAGCAGGCCGGCTTCACCCGACTGGATATACACAATGTCGGCGTCGAGCAGGCTCTTTTCGTATTGGCATGGCGAGCTGGTCAGTGCCGGGATCCCCGGCAGGGCCTTGAGCTGGTGCTTGTCGAGCATCTGCTTAAGGCGTGGCACCGACACCGCAGTGAGCTTGCGCCCGGTCAGCTCGGCCAGGCGGTTCAGGTCCAGTAGCTGGCTCTGCGGGAACAGCACCATCAGGGCACCGACCTCATCGTCGAGCAGTACGGCCTGTACCCGCGCCGCCGCCGGCAGGTGCGGGTGTTCGACCACCTCGCGGTAGGCCACGCCGAGTTTTTCGAGCAGCAGCCTGATGACAGAGGGTGCGTGTGGGGTTGCGGTGTCCAGGGCAACTTCAGTCATGGTCCGTATCCACTGATTCTTTTAAACGCGAAGTATAACCAGCCTAGTGGCAAATCTGGATCCATTATGGGACTGGGATCACACTTGGCCATATTGCTGACCATGGCGCAGCCACCGGTCGAGCAGCGGGCTGACGTGCTCCGGCCAGCGCGCGATCAGGGCCTGAGCAGCGTCACGCACGGCCGGCAGCAAGTCGGCGTCGCGCATCAGGTCGGCGACCTTGAACTGCAGCAGGCCGGTCTGGCGGGTGCCGAGCATTTCGCCCGGGCCACGCAGCTCCAGGTCCTTTTCGGCAATGATGAAGCCGTCGTTGGTCTCACGCATGATGCCCAGGCGCTCGCGACCGATCTGCGACAATGGCGGGTGGTACAGCAGCACGCAATGGCTGACCGCGCTGCCCCGGCCGACCCGGCCACGCAACTGGTGCAACTGGGCCAGGCCCAGGCGCTCGGGGTTCTCGATGATCATCAGGCTGGCGTTGGGCACGTCCACGCCCACCTCGATGACCGTGGTGGCGACCAGCAACTGCAGGTTGCCGGCCTTGAACTCGGCCATGATCTCGGCCTTTTCCGCCGGTTTCATGCGCCCGTGGATCAGCCCCACCCGCAGCTCGCCCAGGGCACTGCCAAGCTCCTCGTAGGTGCTTTCGGCGGCCTGGCAGGTCAGCTCTTCGGACTCTTCGATCAGGGTGCACACCCAATAAGCCTGGCGCCCCTCGGCGCAGGCGGCGCGTACCCGCTCGACCACTTCGAAGCGGCGGCTGTCAGCCACCAGCACGGTGTTCACCGGGGTGCGCCCGGGCGGCAGCTCGTCAAGCACCGAAGTATCCAGGTCGGCGTAGGCGCTCATGGCCAGGGTGCGCGGTATCGGCGTGGCGGTCATGATCAGCTGGTGCGGGCACAGCTCGCCGGCCACGCCCTTCTTGCGCAAGGCCAGGCGCTGCTGCACGCCAAAGCGGTGCTGCTCGTCGATGATCGCCAGAGCCAGGTGCTTGAACTTCACCTCTTCCTGGAACAGTGCGTGAGTGCCGACCACCATCGGTGCCCCGTTGGCGATCTGCTCCAGGGCGCTGACCCGGGCCTTGCCTTTGAGCTTGCCGGCCAGCCAGGCCACTTCGATGCCCAGCGGCTCCAGCCAGCGTTTGAAGGTGATGAAGTGTTGTTCGGCAAGGATCTCGGTAGGTGCCATCAACGCCACCTGGTAGCCGGCCTCCAAGGCCTGCAGCGCGGCCAGGGCGGCAACCACGGTCTTGCCGGCACCCACGTCGCCCTGCACCAGGCGCATCATCGGCTCGTGCTGACTGAGGTCGTAGGCAATTTCGTTGGCCACCCGCTGCTGCGCGCCGGTCGGCTGGAAGCCCAGGTTGGCCAGGTATTGCGCCTGCAGGCGCCTGGCTTTGGGCAGCACCGGCGCACGCAGGCTGCGCAGGCTTTCGCGCAGGCGTTGTTGCGACAGCTGGTGGGTCAGCAGCTCTTCGAAGGCCAGGCGGTGCTGGGCCCAGTGGTGACCCAAGGCCAGTTCGTCGACATCAGCGTCGGCTGGCGGGTTGTGCAGGTAGCGGATGGCATCGTCCAGCGGTGCCAGCTGGTAGTCGCGGGCCAGTTCGTCGGGCAGCCAGTCGGGCAGGCTGCGCGGGCCGAGCAAGCCCAGGCTCTGCTGGCACAGCAGACGCAGGCGTTGCTGGGTAAGGCCTTCGGTGGACGGGTAGATCGGTGTCAAAGTCTGATCGACTGGCGGCGGTGGTTCGTCACCGTTCAGTGCGCGGTACTCGGGGTGGTAGATCTCCAGGCCCGAAGCGCCGGGGCGGGCTTCGCCGTAGCAGCGCAGGTGGGTACCACGCTTGAGGCCTTCCTTCTGCGCGTTGCTGAAATGATAGAAGCGCAGGGTCAGCACGCCGCTGCCGTCGCCCAGGCGCACCACCAGGCTGCGGCGCTTGCCCATGGTCACGTCGGTACCGCTGACCACGCCTTCGATCACCGCATCCTGGCCTGGGCGCAGCTGGCCTATCGGCACCACTCGGGTACGGTCCTGGTAGCGCAGGGGCAGGTGGAACAGCACATCCTGCAGGTTTTCCAGGCCGACCTTGGCGAGTTTTTCCGCCATGGCCTCGCCAACCCCTTTTAGCACCGTGACCGGGACCTTCGACAGCTCACTCATGGCTCAGGCCGGCTGTTCCGCAGGGGCTTTGGCTACCGAGCACAGGCGGATCGAGTCGGCGAGGATCTCGATGGCCTTGGGCCGCGGGAAGCTGGCGCGCCAGGCGATAGCCACGGTGCGGAATGGCGCCGGTGCGGTCAGCGGGCGTACTTCGATGACCCCGGGGGCGTAATGGTGGCTGTGGACCGCCGACAGCGGCAGGATCGACACGCCAAGGCCCGAGGCCACCATGTGGCGGATGGTTTCCAGCGAGCTTGATTCGACCGTGGTGTGCTTGGCACCTTCACCGCCTTTGTTCAGCGTAGGGCAGGCTTCCAGTACCTGGTCGCGGAAGCAGTGGCCCTCACCGAGCAGCAACAGGCTCTTGTCGTTGAGCATGGCGGTGTCGATGGTTTTTTTTGCCGTCCATGGGTGGTCGGCAGGCATCAGGGCGCAGAACGGCTCGTCGTACAGCGGCAGGGTCAGTACGTCGGCTTCGTTGAACGGCAGGGCGATGATCACCGCGTCCAGTTCGCCATTGCGCAGTTTTTCGCGCAGTACGTGTGTGAAGTTTTCTTCGATGTACAGCGGCATCTGCGGCGCCACGCGGTGCAACTGCGGGATCAGGTGCGGGAACAGGTAGGGGCCGACGGTGTAGATGGCACCAACCTTGAGCGGGGCGGTCAGCTGGTTCTTGCCGGCCTGGGCCAGTTCGCGAATGCCCTGGGCCTGCTCCAGTACCTTCTGTGCCTGGGCGACGATGCTTTCGCCGACCGGGGTCAGGCGTACCGCGCTTTTGCTGCGCTCGAAGATCAGAACGCCAAGCTCATCCTCGAGCTTCTTCACACCGACCGACAAGGTCGGCTGGCTCACGTGGCAGCGCTCGGCGGCATGGCCGAAGTGCTGTTCCTGGGCGAGTGTGACGATGTAGCGTAATTCTGTGAGGGTCATAACGTGCGTCCATGAAGTTGCGGGCCCAGCATAGCGGCTGCAATCGATAGACGCACGTTATCAGAGTTGCCGATTTGTGACAGAAACAAAAGTCTTAGCGGCGGTCCAGCGAGTAGACGAACGGTGCCACGACTTCGATCGTGCCATTGTTCAGCAACTCAGGTGGTGGCTTGGGTACCGTGCCAGCCCGACGGATCATTTCCAGGGTCGCCCGGTCCAGCGCAGCGCTGCCCGAACCACCGGCCATGGAGTACGACACTACCTTGCCTTCGGCATCGACCACGAAGCGCAGGCGGTTGATGCCCTGCAGGCCGCGGCGGCGAGCGTCTTCCGGGTAACGCTTGTATTTGGCCAGGTGACGCAGCAGGTCACTCTGCCAGGTTGGCAGGGCGTTGCTGTTGGACGCGATGCTCGGTGCCGGTGCCGCGGACTTCTGCGGTGGCGTGTTGCTCGGCGGTGCGTCTACCGTCTGCTCGGTCGCCGGTGCTTCCTTCGGCGGCTCAGGCTTTTTCTCGGGCTTGGGCGGTTGCGGCTTTGCCTTCGGTTTGGGCGGCTTGGGGATGGCGATCTTGGGCTTGGGTGCCTCCACCAGCTTCGGCAGCGGTGGTTCTTCGACCGGCGCCGGTGGCTGCGGAGCTGCTTTCGGGGGTGGTGGTGGCGCAGGCTCCGGCAACGGTGCCAGTTCGACCATCATGGCTGCCGGCGGCAGCTCGATGGCCTGGGGCACCGACCAGTTGAGCGTCAGCAGCACGGCGACCACGTGCACACCCAGCACGATCGCCAGGCTGCCACCGTAGCGCGCCATGTTTGAGCGCGTTTTTGTCATTTCTTGGCTGCCGTCTCGAGACCTACCAGACCGACTTTCAGGTAGCCGGCCGCGCGCATGTTGTTCATCACTTCCATCAGGTCACCGTAATCCACGCCTTTGTCAGCCTGGAAGAAGATGGTGGTTTCCTTGTCACCCTTGGTCTTGGCGTCGAGCATTGGGCCAAGCTGGTCGGGTGCCGCTACCTGATCGTCGCCGACGTACAGCTTCTGGTCGGCCTTGACGCTGACGAACACCGGTTTCTCGGGCCTCGGCGCCGGTTTGGCGGTCGAGGCCGGCAGGTCGACCTTGATGTCGACCGTGGCCAGGGGAGCCGCGACCATGAAGATGATCAGCAGCACCAGCATCACGTCGATGAACGGCGTAACGTTGATTTCGTGGTTTTCGGCGAGGTCGTCGCCACCTTCGTTGAGATGCAGGCCCATGGCTTACCCCACTTTCACCATGTGCGGGGCGGCGCGTTCGCTGCCCTGGTGGTCCAGGTCACGGCTGACCAGCAGCAATACCTGGGCGGAGGCGTCGGACACCTGGGCCTTGTAGCCGGCAATGGAGCGGGCGAAGACGTTGTAGATGACCACGGCCGGGATTGCTGCAACCAGGCCCAGGGCGGTGGCCAGCAGGGCTTCGGCGATACCTGGGGCAACCACGGCCAGGTTGGTGGTCTGGGTCTTGGCGATGCCGATGAAGCTGTTCATGATGCCCCATACGGTACCGAACAGGCCGACAAACGGCGCGGTGGAGCCGATGGTGGCGAGAACGCCGGTGCCGCTGCTCATGGTACGGCCGCTGGCATGCACCAGGCGCTCCAGGCGGAAGCTGACGCGTTCCTTGATGCCTTCTTTTTCGCGGGCGTTGGCCGACAGGCGCATTTCTTCGAGCGCGTCGTGGACCAGGGTGTGGGCCAGGGTGCCTTCCTTGTTGGAGACTTCGCTGGCGTCCTTCAGGGTGGTGGATTTCTTCAGCTGGGCGATTTCACCACGCAGGCGACGCTTGGCGCCCATCAGCTCGAAGCCTTTGGCGATCCAGATGGTCCAGGTGATGATGGAGGCGATGGCCAGGCCGATCATGACGATCTTCACCACGATGTCGGCGTTTTTGTACATGCCCCATGGGGACAGGTCATGGGCCATGCCCAGCGAGGTGTCTTCAACCAGGGCTTCGACGCTTGGGTCTACCACAGCCGGTGCATCAGCCGGGGTGGCAGCAGCGGCGTCGGCAGCAGGCGCCTGTGCAGCAGCGGCCGGGGCAGCTACCGGAGCAGCGGCGGCGGCAGGCGTGGCGGCATTGGCGGTTGGCTCATCGGCCATGGCCACCGGGGCCAGCACCAGGCTGAGCGTCAGCGCGGCGATGGCGCGCCAGGCGCGCGACGGGGTTGGCGAAGCGGAAGGTTGAGTACGTGTCATGCTGGCCGGACCTGATGAAGAAAAAAGTGAGCGTTCTCCAAGGCCTCGAGGTAGGCCGAGAACAAATTGGCGGCCATTATTGCAAGTAATTCTTGTTAACAAAAGTAATCTTGTTGCTTTTTTCACCTATGGTCTAACCGCCCATCGTGTAGCGTGGCCGGGCTGATCAATTGGTCTAGGGAGTTTTGTGATGTCAGACCTTTCCGTGATGGTGGTGGGTTGTGGTGATGTAGGTGGGCGCCTTGCCCGGCAGATGCTGGCGCGCGGTTGGCAAGTGAGCGGCCTGCGCCGTTCGGTAGGAGAGCTGCCAGCGGGCGTTCAGCCGGTTGCCGCAGACCTGGCCGAGGCGTCGATTCCGCAAGCCTGGCCACAGGGTTCGCTGGACTACCTGGTGTATTGCGTGGCGGCCAGCCAGCACGACGAGTCGGGTTACCAGGCGGCTTATGTAGACGGCTTGCGCCATGTGCTGGCGTGGCTGGCCGAGCGTGGCCAGCGCCCACGTCGCCTGCTGTTCGTCTCCAGCAGCAGCGTGTATGCACAGAAGGACGGCGAGTGGATCGAGGAGGGCGCGGCGACCGAGCCTGAGGGCTATTCCGGGCGGGTGATGCTGGAGGCTGAGCGGCTGGCGCTGGCCAGTGGCATCCCGGCGAGCGTGGTGCGCCTGACCGGCATCTATGGGCCTGGCCGTGAGTGGCTGTTGAGCCAGGTGCGCCAGGGCTACCGCGTGGCCGAGGTGCCGCCGCTGTATGGCAACCGCATCCATGCCGAGGATGCCGCCAGCTTGCTGGCATTCCTGTTGCAGGCCGATGCTGACGGCAAGGTGCTGGACGACTGCTACATCGGCGTAGATGACGATCCGGCACCGCTGGCCGATGTGGTGGCCTGGCTGCGCGGGTACATGGGAGTTACCGAGTGGTCCGATGAACAGCGGGTGCGGCGCACCGGCAGCAAGCGCTGCAGCAATGCCCGGGCGCGGGCGCTGGGCTGGGCGCCGGTGTATCCGAGTTACAAGGAAGGTTACGCTGCGATCCTGAAAGGAATGTGCTGAGTCAACCGGCCTCTTCGCGGGTATGTAAGGCCGCGATTTCAGAAGGGTTCAGTTCTGTACCAGCACCCACTGGCGCTTGCCCGCTGCCAGTTCCGGCATTTCATCTGGCTGCGCACGGTTCACCGCCTGGAAGATCTCCAGCTTGTCGCCATCGCGCTTGAGGATGAACGGCGCACCTCGCTGGTTGCGCTCCAGCCACAGGCTGTCATTGCTGCCGCCCATGGTCGCGCAATCACCTGCCAAGCACAGGGCGAAGCGGTCTGGCCCAGGCAGGCCAGTGACGTTGCCGGTGTCGCTGAAACGCACGCTGGCTCCTTTGCCCTGGCCGTCGACGATTTTCCAGTTGCCGCCTAGATAGGCCTGGTACAGCGCCTTCTCGAAGCTGCTGCCCAGCGGCGCGTTGGCTGTTGCCGGTGCCTTGGCCCGCACGAAAGTCTGTTTGCCGCCGCTTTGGTCGACGGCTTGCAGCTCGTTACCATCGAGCGACAGTTGCTCGGTCTGCCCGCCCTGGAAGCTGGCCTGCCATTGCTTGTCATTGGCGCTCAGCTGGCCGTCAGCCGCTTCGAAGCCGTTGCTGAAGCTGGCCTGCTGGCTGGCGACATCGAGCTTCCACTCGAATACCGGGCCGTGCTCATTCAGCGCCTGGCGCAGGCTGCCGCCTTTTACGGCCGCAGTGATGGCGTCCTGGTTGATCCAGGTGCCGTTGAAATCTTCGGGTTTGTGGCTGGCGCAGCCGCCCAGTAGCAGGGCTGCCAGCGCGAGGGGCAGTGCTTGACGCATGACGGGGTAACCTTGCAGAGGAGGGAAGGTGACGGGCAGGGCGCCCGTCACCGGGGGCATCACTCGATGACCAGGATGGCGTCCATTTCGACCTGGGCGCCTTTTGGCAGCGCAGCAACGCCGATGGCGGCGCGAGCCGGGTATGGCTGCTCGAAGTAGCGGCCCATCACCTCGTTGACCTTGGCGAAGTGGCTCAGGTCGGTGAGGAAGATGTTCAGCTTGACGATGTCCTTGAACGAACCACCAGCGGCTTCAGCCACGGCCTTGAGGTTTTCGAATACCTGCACGGTCTGGGCTTCGAAGCCTTCGACCAGCTCCATGGTCTTCGGGTCCAGCGGGATCTGGCCCGACATGTACACGGTGTTGCCGGCCTTGATCGCCTGCGAGTAGGTGCCGATGGCGGCAGGGGCCTTGTCGCTGTTGATGACGGTCTTGCTCATGATGACTCCTTGCGGTTGGCGGACTACGTACGCATGCGGGTGATGCGGACCACACCGGTCAGGGTACGCAGCTTCTTGATCACACGCGCCAGGTGCACGCGGTCGTGCACGCTGACCACCAGTTGGACCACGCTGATACGGCCGTCGCGTTCGTCCATGCTGATCTTCTCGATGTTGCCGTCAGCGGCGTTGACGCTGCTGGCCAGCAGGGCGATCAGGCCGCGCTGGTGCTCCAGTTCGACACGCAGTTCGACATTGAACTCGCCCGTGATGTCCTTGGCCCAGGAGAGCTGTACGCACTTTTCCGGGTTGTGGCGGATTTCACTGATGTTGCGGCAGTTTTCCAGGTGCACGACCATGCCCTTGCCGGCCGACAGGTGGCCGACGATCGGGTCTCCCGGGATCGGCGTGCAGCACTTGGCGTAGCTCAGCACCAGGCCTTCGGTACCGCGGATCGCCAGCGGGCCTTCCGGCGCCGGCAGCTGCTCGCCTTCGGCCGACAGCAGGCGGCGCGCGACCACGTAGGCCATGCGGTTGCCCAGGCCGATGTCTTCGAGCAGGTCTTCGATCAGTTCCAGGCGGTACTCGGCGAGGATCGCCTGGATGCGCTCCTGGGGGATTTTCTCCAGGCTGCTGTCGAAGCCGGTAAGCACCTTGTTAAGCAGGCGCTCGCCCAGGCTGATGGATTCGGAGCGGCGTTGCTGCTTGAGCGCGTGGCGGATGTGCGTGCGCGCCTTGCCGGTGACCACGAAGTTGAGCCAGGCCGGGTTTGGCCGTGCGCCCGGGGCGCTGACGATTTCCACCGTCGAGCCGCTTTGCAGTGGCTCGGACAGCGGCGCCAGGCGGCGGTTGATGCGGCAGGCGATGCAGCTGTTGCCGACGTCGGTGTGCACCGCGTAGGCGAAGTCGACGGCCGTGGAGCCTTTGGGCAGCTCCATGATGCGGCCCTTGGGCGTGAACACGTAGACCTCGTCCGGGAACAGGTCGATCTTCACGCTCTCGATGAATTCCAGCGAGTTGCCGGCACGTTGCTGCAGCTCGAGGATGCCCTTGACCCACTGGCGGGCGCGGGCGTGGCTGCCCTTGGGCTGCTCGTCGTCGTTGGACTTGTACAGCCAGTGCGCGGCGATGCCGTTGTTGGCCATCTCTTCCATCTCGCGGGTGCGGATCTGGATTTCGATGGGCACGCCGTGCATGCCGAACAGCGTGGTGTGCAACGACTGGTAGCCGTTGGCCTTGGGGATCGCGATGTAATCCTTGAAGCGCCCGGGCAGCGGCTTGTACAGGTTGTGCACGGCGCCGAGCACGCGGTAGCAGGTGTCGACCTTGTCGACGATGATGCGGAAGGCGTACACGTCCATGATCTCGTTGAAGGCGCGGCGCTTGCCACGCATCTTCTTGTAGATGCCATAGAGGTGTTTCTGCCGGCCGCTGACCTCGCCCGCGATGCCATCGGCGGCCAGGCAGTTGGCCAGCGAGTGCTCGATCTTGGCGACGATCTCTTTGCGGTTGCCGCGTGCGCTTTTCACCGCCCGGTGAATCAGCGACGAACGCATCGGGTGCATGGCCTTGAAGCCGAGGTCCTCGAATTCCACGCGCACGGTGTGCATACCCAGGCGGTTGGCGATGGGGGCGTAGATCTCGAGGGTTTCCTTGGCGATGCGCCGGCGTTTTTCGCCAGACAGCACTTCCAGGGTGCGCATGTTGTGCAGGCGGTCGGCCAACTTGACCAGGATCACGCGGATATCGCGGGCCATGGCCATGGCCATTTTCTGGAAGTTTTCGGCCTGTGCCTCGGCCTTGGTCTCGAAGTTCATCTGGGTCAGCTTGCTGACCCCATCGACCAGTTCGGCCACGGTCTCGCCAAACTGCTGGCTAAGGGCTTCCTTGGCGATGCCGGTGTCTTCGATCACGTCGTGCAGCATGGCCGCCATCAGGCTCTGATGGTCCATGTGCATGTCGGCGAGGATGCTGGCCACGGCCAGCGGGTGGGTCACGTAGGGCTCGCCGCTGCGGCGGCGCTGCCCATCGTGGGCCTGTTCGGCGTAGAAATAGGCGCGCCGGACCAGGTTGACCTGTTCGGGGCCAAGATAGGTCGACAGCCGTTCGGCCAAGGCTTCTATACCCGGCATGGGTTCACCTCCTGCCGAGGAAGAGGGCCTTGCGCCGTGCGACGTCGACCTGGCATCAATCAGACAGCCTCGTTGTTCTCGTCCTCGAACGCGGCGAAGACCGGATCCTCGGTGACGATCTCTTCAGCAGCGATGAACTCGTTGGTGACGATGCCTTCGGCGATTTCACGCAGGGCAACAACGGTTGGCTTGTCGTTTTCCCACGCTACGCGTGGTTCTTTGCCGCCGGTCGCCAGCTGGCGAGCGCGCTTGGTCGAGAGCATGACCAGCTCAAAGCGGTTATCCACGTGTTCCAGGCAGTCTTCAACAGTTACGCGGGCCATGGTCTTCCTCAGTAGCAAATGCGGTGGGCGTGCAGCCCAGTAATGGGCAGGCGGACTCGATAGTTTAAAAAATCACCAGCCAATAGGGAAGCGCTGTTTTGTCGGTTGGTACCTTCAAACCCTGTGTTTGCTTCTTCGCGGGTAAACCCGCTCCCACAGTGACCGCGTACCCTGTGGGAGCGGACAAGCCCGCGAAAGGGCCGGAGCAGACAGCCTGAATACTTGAGCCTGACGATAACCTCAGAGCATCGCGTCACGCAACCGCGGGGTCAGCTCCTCGAACAAGGTCTGCACCGAGCGCAACGCCCGGCAATCCGGCCGGGTCAGCAGCCACAGCTGGGTATCGCAACCCGGCAGCGGCCCGCTCAGCGCATCTACGCCGGGCAAGGCATGCACCATATAGTCCGGCAGCGCCGCCACACCCAGGCCGGCAGTCACCAGTTGGGCGATGGTCGACATGCCGCTGCACTGGTAGCGCGGGCTCAGCCCCGGATGCTGCTGGTTGCGCCAGACCACCGTGGGGTGGTCCTGCATCGAGTCGTCAGGGGCGATCCACGGCACGCTGGCAGGCGACGCGGCCAGGCGCTCGCGCCACTGCGGCTGGCCGCAGACTACATAAGAGGTAGAGCCCAGGTTGCGGCCCACCAGGTGCTCTGGCGGCGTGTTGGTCAGGCGCAGGGCAATGTCGGCATCGCGCCGGCTGAGGTTGGCAAAGGTATTGGAGGTGCCCATCTCCAGCGACAGGGCCGGGTAGTTGGGCATGAACTCAGCCAGCGCCGGCAGCAGCAGGCTGTGCATCACCGCCTCGGTACAGGTCAGGCGCACCGTGCCGCTGACCACCTGCTCGCCACTGGTCATGGCGATGCGCGCCGCCTCCAGCGCCTGCTCGGCGCGTTCGGCCTGTTCGGCCAGGGCCTGGGCGGTGTCGGTCGGCAGGTAGCCTTTGCGGCTTTTTACGAACAGCGCGGTACCGAGTGCCGATTCAAGCCGGCGAATCGAACGGAACACGGTCGAAACGTCGACTTTGAGCAGCTCGGCGGCTTTGGCCAGCGAGCGACCACGTTCCAGTGCCAGGACCAGGGAGAGGTCGGCGTGGGTAATCTGATATTGCATTGGTGCACGCTCTGCTTGCCGAATTGCCAATGTCTGTTGCGTCATGGCCATTTTATAGTGAAACGGCCCCCCGGAATCAATGCGCCCGGTCGGGTAACCAATCCCCACGATGGGAAAGTGAAAAGAACAACAGCTGCAACCATCGTCGCCCGTGAGGCGCCAGCCGTATCCCCACATCGCCGCAGCAAATCATAGGATGTACAGCCATGACGTCGGTAACCCCGTGCGCCAGTTCTTCCAGCGAGATGAATGACTTCCTCCAGGCCCATCCGGACACGCAGTACGTCGACCTGCTGATCTCCGACATGAACGGCGTGGTACGTGGCAAGCGCATCGAGCGGGCCAGCCTGCACAAGGTGTACGAAAAGGGCATCAACCTGCCGGCATCGCTGTTCGCCCTGGACATCAACGGCTCTACCGTGGAAAGCACCGGCCTTGGCCTGGACATCGGCGATGCCGACCGCATCTGCTTCCCGATCCCCGGCACGCTGTCGGACGAGCCGTGGCAGAAGCGCCCCACCGCCCAGCTGCTGATGACCATGCACGAACTGGATGGCCAGCCGTTCTTCGCCGACCCGCGTGAAGTATTGCGCCAGGTGGTGAGCAAGTTCGACGACCTGGGCTTGGATATCTGCGCCGCGTTCGAGCTGGAGTTCTACCTGATCGACCAGGACAACCTCAACGGTCGCCCGCAGCCGCCGCGTTCGCCGATTTCCGGCAAGCGCCCGCAGTCGACCCAGGTGTACCTGATCGACGACCTCGACGAATATGCCGACTGCCTGCAGGACATGCTCGAAGCGGCCAAGGAACAGGGCCTGCCGGCCGACGCCATCGTCAAGGAAAGCGCCCCGGCGCAGTTCGAGGTCAACCTGCACCACGTGGCCGACCCGCTGAAGGCCTGCGACTACGCGATCCTGCTCAAGCGCCTGATCAAGAACGTTGCCTACGACCATGAAATGGACACCACCTTCATGGCCAAGCCCTACCCGGGCCAGGCGGGCAACGGCCTGCACGTGCACATCTCGTTGCTGGACAAGAAAACCGGCAAGAACATCTTCGCCAGTGACGACCCGCTGCAAAGTGACACGCTGCGCCACGCCATCGGCGGCGTGCTGGAAACCATGCCAGCGTCGATGGCCTTCCTCTGCCCGAACATCAACTCCTATCGCCGCTTTGGCGCGCAGTTCTACGTGCCCAATGCACCGAGCTGGGGCCTGGACAACCGCACCGTGGCGGTACGCGTGCCTACCGACAGCAGCGACAACGTGCGCCTCGAGCACCGCGTAGCCGGTGCCGATGCCAACCCGTACCTGATGCTCGCGGCAATCCTTGCTGGTGTGCATCACGGCCTGACCAACAAGGTCGAGCCCGAGGCGCCGATCGAAGGCAACTCCTACGAACAGCTGGAGCAGAGCCTGCCGAACAACCTGCGCGATGCCCTGCGCGCGCTGGATGACAGCGAAGTCCTCAACCAATACATCAGCCCGGACTACATCGATATCTTCGTGGCCTGCAAGGAAAGCGAACTGGCCGAGTTCGAAGTGTCGATTTCCGACCTTGAGTACAACTGGTACCTGCACACGGTGTAAGCCCATGAGCGCAACTGCGGTCCCCTTGATCGGTGTCAGCGCCTGCCGCCAGCAGGTGGGGAAGAACTCGTCGCACACGGTAGGCGACAAGTATGTCGAGGCGGCCGGCTTTGCCGGCCTGCCGCTGATCTTGCCGGCCCGTGACGGCGGCAGCGACACGCAAGCGCTGCTGGCCCGCCTGCACGGCATTGTTTTTACCGGCTCGCCTTCAAATATCGAACCGCATCATTACAATGGCGCCCCCAGTGCGGCGGGTACCCGGCATGACCTGGCGCGTGATCGCCTGACCCTGCCGTTGCTGCAGGCGGCGATTGCCGCCGGTGTGCCGGTATTCTGCATCTGCCGTGGCTACCAGGAATTGAATGTGGCCCTTGGCGGCAGCCTGCACCAGCGCGTGCAGGAGCTGCCCGGTTACCTGGACCACCGCGAACCTGAGGACGCACCCCTGGAGGTGCAGTACGGCCCTCGTCACCCGGTCGGCATTGAGCCTGGCGGGCTGTTCGAGCGCCTGGGCCTGGCAGCGCAGTTCGAGGTCAACTCGCTGCACAGCCAGGGCATCGACCGCCTGGCCCCAGGCCTGCGCGTCGAGGCACGGGCCCCGGATGGCCTGATCGAAGCGGTGTCCATGCCCGATGCGCCAGGCTTTGTGCTTGGCGTGCAGTGGCACCCGGAATGGCGGTTCAACGATAACCCGGTCTCGCTGCGCCTGTTTCAGGCGTTTCGCGAAGCCTGCATTGCCTATGCAGCACGGGAGGGCGCACGGCAGGCGTGATGCTTACGTCAGCCGAAGGTCTCGGATGACGTGCCCCCGACAGCAAGCTTTCAATGAGTGAAAGCGGGCCTTGCACGCAAGGCCTGTGAAAACAATTCCAAAATTTACGGCAAATACTCATGAGCAATTACACAGAAGCCGGCCGCCCACCCGACGTGGCGGCCGACGCGGGCAACACTCAGCGCAGCAAGGGCCTGGCCAAGGGCCGTTTGGGCTTGCTGGCCAGCGTGGTGCTGGGCATTTCCACCATCGCCCCGGTCTACACCCTGACCGGCGCCCTTGGCCCGACCGTGCGTGAGGTGGGTGCCCACCTGCCAGCCGTGTTCATCGTCGGCTTCCTGCCGATGCTGCTGGTGGCCCTGGGTTACCGCGAGCTGAACTCGGCGGAGCCGGACAGCGGCACTTCGTTCACCTGGTCGGCGCGAGCCTTCGGCCCGATGATCGGCTGGATCGGCGGCTGGGGGCTGGTAGTTGCCACCACCATCGTGCTGTCCAACCTGGCAGGGGTGGCGGTCGACTTCTTCTACCTGTTCCTTGGCCAGATCACCGGCAAGCATGAACTGGCAGCGTTGGCCGACAACCTGTTGATCAACATCACCACCTGTTGCGTGTTCATCGCCCTGGCGGTGTGGATCTGCTGTCGCGGCATAGCCACCACCATGACCGTGCAGTACGGCCTGGTGGCCTTGCAGTTGGTAGTGCTGATCGGCTTTGCCTTTGCCGCCTTCGACGGCATCACCGCGCCGCCACCGCTGGAATTCGATTTCGCCTGGTTCAACCCGTTCGGCGTCGAGTCGTTCTCGGCCTTTGCCGCCGGGCTGTCGCTGTCGATATTCATCTTCTGGGGCTGGGACACCTGCCTGACCGTCAGCGAAGAGTCGGTAGGCAGCGAAGAGGTGCCAGGCAAGGCCGCCACCTGGACCGTGATGCTGATCCTCGGCCTGTACCTGTTCACCGCCATCGCCACCCTGCAGTTTGCCGGTATCAGTGAAACGGGCCTGGGCCTGAACAACCCGCGCATCCAGGAGAACGTGTTTGCCCACCTGGCCGGCCCGGTCATGGGGCCGCTGGCGATCCTGATGTCCATTGCCGTGCTGGCCAGCACGGCGGCATCGCTGCAGTCGACCTTCGTGGCGCCGGCGCGCACCCTGTTGGCCATGGGTTACTATGGCGCAGTACCGCCGAAGTTCGCCAGCGTCTGCCCGCGCTCGCAAACCCCGCGCTATGCCACCATCTGCGCCGGCCTGGCCGCAGGCCTGTTCTACGTGACCATGCGTACCCTGAGCGAGAACGTGCTGGCGGACACCATCACCGCGCTGGGCATGATGATCTGCTTCTACTATTCGCTTACGGCATTTGCCTGCGTCTGGTATTTCCGTGACAGCCTGTTCAGCAGCCTGCGCCACTTCATCATGCGCGGAATGTGCCCGCTGGTGGGTGGGGTGATCTTGTCGGTGATCTTCCTGCGCACCGCCATCGACAGCGCCTCGCCGGACTTCGGCAGCGGCTCGCATGTGGGCGGGCTGGGGCTGGTGTTCGTGATTGCCGCGATCATCTCGGTGCTCGGCATCGGGCTGATGATGCTATCGCGCATGCGCGCGCCGGCGTACTTCCTCGGGGCTACCCTGCGCCAGCAGGCTACCCTGCCTTTGCAGGAATAAAGCGGGGGCGCTTTGCGCCCCTATCGCGACACAAGGCCGCTCCTACAGGAGATCGCGTTAGCCAGGCTTGCGCAACCTCCTGTTGGAGCGGCCTTGTGTCGCGATTGGGATGCAAAGCAGCCCCGTGCGGTCTATCAGGAGAGCAGTTCTTTCAGCAGCCCGCTGTTGCGCTGTTGCTGCTTCTTCAGCACCAGGCGATTCGAGCGGAACACCGCCTTCAAGTCTTCCAGCGCCACGTCGAAATCATCGTTGATGATCACGTAGTCATATTCGTCGTAGTGCACCATCTCGCTGACCGCTTCCTTCATGCGCCCGGCGATGATCTCTTCGCTGTCCTGCCCACGGCCGTCCAGGCGCTGGCGCAGTGCCTGCTGGCTTGGCGGCAGGATGAACACCGACAACGCCTGAGGCATCAGCTTGCGCACCTGCTGGGCGCCTTGCCAGTCGATTTCCAGGATCAGGTCGTAGCCTTGGTCCAGGGTCTGCTGCAGCGCGCTGCGCGAGGTGCCGTAGAAGTTGCCGAACACCTCGGCATGCTCCAGGAAGTCGCCTTGCGCGATCAGCGCCTTGAATTCTTCGTGGACGACGAAGTGGTAGTTCACCCCGTGCTGCTCACCAAGGCGCATGGCGCGGGTTGTGTGCGAGACCGAGACGCGGATCTGCTGGTCGTCCTTGGTGAGGGCGGTGACCAGGCTGGTCTTGCCGGCGCCAGAAGGGGCCGAAACGATGTAGAGGGTGCCGCTGCTGTGGTTCATGGTCGGGGTGGCCTTACTCGATGTTCTGTACTTGTTCACGCATCTGTTCGATCAATACCTTCAGGTTGACCGCCGCTTGCGTGCTGCGTGGGTCGAAGGCCTTGGAGCCGAGGGTGTTGGCCTCGCGGTTGAGTTCCTGCATCAGGAAGTCCAGGCGCCGGCCGGCGGCGCCGCCACCCTTGAGCACCCGGCGCACTTCGGTGACGTGGGTGCTGAGGCGGTCGAGTTCCTCGGCCACGTCGCTTTTCTGCGCCAGCAATACCATCTCCTGCTCCAGGCGCTGCGGGTCGAGTTCGGCCTGCATGTCGCCGAAGCGGTCGAGAATTTTCTGTCGCTGTGCTGCCAGCATCTGCGGCACCAGGGCGCGCAGGGTGGTGACTTCGCTGGCCATGTTGTCCAGGCGTTCGTTGATCAGCCGCGCCAGTTCCTGGCCTTCGCGCAGGCGGCCGGCCTTCAGCTCGGCCAGTGCTTCGTCGAACAGCGCCATGGCCTCGGCGTTCAGCGCCTGTGGGTCGCTGGTGTCGGCTACCAGCACGCCCGGCCACGACAGCACTTCCAGTGGGTTCAGCGGTGCCGGCTGCTTGATCAGGCCGGCCACTTCCTCGGCGGCAGCGACCAACTGTGCGGCACGCTCGCGGTCCACTTTCAGTGGCTTGCCGTTGCTGTCTTCGTTGAGGCGCAAGGTACATTCCACCTTGCCTCGCGACAGGCCTTGGCGCAGGCCTTCACGCACACCGCCTTCGAGGTCGCGCAGGGCCTCGGGCAGGCGCAGGTGCGGCTCCAGGTAACGGTGGTTGACCGAACGCACCTCCCAGACCAGCGTGCCTTGGCTGCCGGCGCGCTCGACACGAGCAAAAGCGGTCATGCTGTGCACCATGGGGAGTACCTCGCGTAGATGAATGAACGGTGGGAGCCTCTCGGCTGCAAGGCGCAGGATTGTAGCGCAGTGGGGCCGTGGCGCCCAATCCACCCATGTTACCGAGGGGTGGCTGCGGTGGTAGGAAAAGGCGACGGGCAGCCCTGCGCGCGACAATAGGCATGTCTTCCCCGGGCTGCGGGCTCTATAATGCTCGGCAGATTCAAAGTCCCAGTACAGGTATCCCAGATGAAACGTCCAAGTGGTCGCGCCGCCGATCAGCTCCGCTCGATCCGCATCACCCGCAACTACACCAAGCACGCCGAAGGGTCGGTACTGGTCGAGTTCGGTGACACCAAGGTCATCTGCACGGTCAGCGTGGAAAACGGTGTGCCGCGCTTCCTCAAAGGCCAGGGCCAAGGTTGGCTGACCGCCGAATACGGCATGCTGCCGCGTTCCACCGGCGAGCGTAACCAGCGCGAAGCCAGCCGTGGCAAGCAGGGTGGCCGCACCCTGGAAATCCAGCGCCTTATCGGTCGCTCACTGCGTGCCGCGCTGGACATGAGCAAGCTGGGTGACATCACCCTGTACGTCGACTGCGACGTGATCCAGGCCGATGGCGGCACCCGTACCGCGTCCATCACTGGCGCCATGGTCGCCCTGTGCGACGCTCTGGCAGTTATCAAGAAGCGCGGCGGCCTGAAGGCCGGCAACCCGCTCAAGCACATGATTGCTGCCGTGTCGGTGGGCATGTACCAGGGCGAAGCCGTGCTCGACCTGGACTACCTGGAAGACTCCGCTGCCGAAACCGACCTGAACGTGGTCATGACCAGTGCCGGTGGCTTCATCGAAGTACAAGGTACTGCCGAAGGCGCGCCGTTCCAGCCTGAAGACTTCAACTCCATGCTCGCCCTGGCACAGAAGGGCATGACTGAAATCTTCGAACTGCAGCAGGCCGCACTGGCCGACTGATTCCAGCCAGGGAGGTGCGGGGCATGAGCGATTCGAACCTGTCGATCACCCCGCCCAATGCCGAAATCCGGCAGTGGGCGATGTTCTGCCACCTCTCCGCGCTGCTGGGCCTGGTGGTGCCGCTCGGGCACCTGCTGGGCCCGCTGGTGCTGTGGCACCTCAAGCGCGAGCAAGACCCCTTCATCGACGCCCAGGGCAAAGAGGCGCTGAACTTTCAGATCAGCGTGACCATTGCCGGGTTCATCTGCTTTTTGCTGATGTTCGTGTTCATCGGGCTGGTGCTGTTCGCCATGCTGACGGTGGCGGTGATGATCCTGATCATCATTGCCGCGGTGCGGGCGAATGAGGGCAAGCCGTATCGTTACCCGATGATCTGGCGGCCGATCAAATAAAGCTGGGGCCGCAAAGCGGCCCCATGCCTTTTAGATGGTCAACGTCCAGTCATAGTCGACGATCAGCGGCGCATGCTGGGAGAAGCGCGGCTGACGCGGCAGGCGGGCGTTGCGCACGAAGCGGCGCAGGCCCGGGGTGAGGATCTGGTAGTCGAACCGGTAGCCCAGGTTGAGCATCTCGGCCTGCTCGTTGTCCGGCCACCAGCTGTACTGGTCACCTTCACGGCTGACCTCGCGCAGGGCATCGACGTAACCCATCTCGCCCGTGATCGCATCCATCCAGGCGCGTTCCGGCGCCAGGAAGCCCGGCGACTGCTGGCTGTCACGCCAGTTCTTGATGTCGAGCTTCTGCTGCGCCACGTAGAACGAGCCGCAATAGATGTATTCGCGGCGCTTGCGGCGCTGCTTGTCCAGGTACTTGGCGAAGTCGTCCATCAACTTGAATTTCTGGTTCAAGTCTTCGTCGCCGTTCATGCCCGAAGGCAGCAGCAGGCTGGCAATACTGACTTTGTCGAAATCTGCTTGCAGATAACGCCCGTAGCGGTCGGCTGTCTCGAAGCCCAGGCCGGTGATGACTGCCTTGGGCTGCATGCGCGAATACAGGGCCACACCACCTTGGGCAGGCACCTCCGCGTCGCAGGCATAAAGGAAATAGCCATCGAGCTGGAAAGCTGGGTCGTCGAGTTCAAAGGCCGAGGCGCGGGTATCCTGAAGGCAGATGACGTCGGCATTCTGGGCTTGCAGCCAGCTGAGCAAACCACGCTCGGCCGCAGCCTGAATGCCATTTACGTTCACACTGATGATCCGCATAAATGGCCCCAAAAATCTCGTGCGTGTATGATACCCGAGCTCAACCCATTTAGCTAAATCCGTGGTGTCCGGGACTATTCATGCAGCCGTATCAGCGCGACTTTATCCGTTTTGCCATCGATCGCGGGGTACTGCGCTTCGGTGAATTCACCCTGAAATCGGGGCGTACCAGCCCGTATTTCTTCAATGCCGGCCTGTTCAACACCGGTTCCGCACTGGCCGAACTGGGGCGTTGCTATGCCGCAGCCATCGTCGACAGCAAGATCCCGTTCGATGTGCTGTTCGGCCCGGCCTACAAGGGTATCCCATTGGCGGCAACTACTGCCGTGGCCCTGGCCGACCAGCATCAGCTCGATGTGCCATGGTGCTTCAACCGCAAGGAAGCCAAGGACCATGGCGAAGGTGGCAGCCTGGTCGGCGCGCCGCTGGCCGGTGACGTGCTGATCATCGACGACGTGATCACCGCCGGTACCGCCATTCGTGAGGTCATGCAGATCATCAACGCCCAGCAGGCCAAGGCCGCTGGTGTGCTGATCGCACTGAACCGCGAAGAGCGTGGCAATGGCGAGCTGTCGGCGATCCAGGAAGTGGAGCGCGACTTCGGCATCCCGGTTGTCAGCATCGTTTCGCTGACCCAGGTGCTGGAGTTCCTGGCCGATGACCCGCAGCTGAAGCAGCACCTGCCGGCGGTCGAGGCTTACCGGGCGCAATACGGGATCTGATCCTGGCCTGGAAATGAAAAAGGCGACCTTCTTGTGAAGGTCGCCTTTTTTTGTGCCGCCTGTTCCGGCCCTTTCGCGGCGGTTCGACGCCTCGATGAACCCGCTCCCACAGGATCGCCACAGCCCTCAAAGGCGGTGCAATCCCTGTGGGAGCGGGTTTACCCGCGAAGAGGCCCGAACAGGTTAACGATCAGCGTGGCTTGCGGTTGGTAATCAGGGTACCCACGCCGCTGTCGGTGAAGATCTCCAGCAGCACCGCATTCGGCACGCGGCCGTCGATGATGTGCGAGCTGTTCACGCCGCCCTGTACCGCATCCAGCGCGCACTTGATCTTCGGCAGCATGCCGCCGTAGATGGTGCCGTCGGCGATCAGTTCGTTGACCTGCTCGGTGGTCAGGCCGGTCAGTACCTGGCCCTGCTTGTCCATCAGGCCGGCGATGTTGGTCAGCAGCATCAGCTTTTCGGCCTTCAGCGCCTCGGCAACCTTGCCCGCCACCAGGTCGGCGTTGATGTTGTACGACTCACCATTGGCACCCACACCGATCGGCGCGATCACCGGAATGAAGTCGCCCTTCACCAGCATGTTCAGCAAGTCGGTATTCACGCTCACCACTTCGCCGACATGGCCGATGTCGATGATTTCCGGGGTGGTCATCTCGGGGGTCTGGCGGCTGACGGTCAGCTTGCGGGCGCGGATCAGCTCCGCGTCCTTGCCGGTCAGGCCGATGGCGCTGCCGCCGTGGCGGTTGATCAGGTTGACGATGTCCTTGTTGACCTGGCCACCCAGCACCATCTCCACTACGTCCATGGTCGCCGAGTCGGTGACGCGCATGCCGTCGATGAAGTGGCTTTCGATCGACAGGCGCTTGAGCAGGTCGCCGATCTGCGGGCCACCACCGTGGACCACCACCGGGTTGATGCCCACAGCCTTCATCAACACGATGTCACGGGCGAAGCCGGTCTTGAGCTCCTCGCTCTCCATCGCGTTGCCGCCGTACTTGATCACCAGGGTCTTGCCGACAAAGCGGCGGATGTAAGGCAGTGCTTCGGACAAAACCTCGGCTACATGGGAAGCGGCATCGCGATCGAGGGTCATGCAGGGCTCCTGTAAGGAACAGATAGTCGGTCAGAACGGCAGTTGCAGCTCAGGGGCAACCCGCAGCAACTGGGTACGGAAAACATCCTTGATACGTTGCAATTCGGCGTCGCTGTCGGCCTCGAAGCGCAGCACCAGCACCGGGGTGGTGTTGGAGGCGCGAACCAGGCCCCAGCCGTGGGCATAGTCGACCCGCACACCGTCGATGGTGGTCAGGTTGGCTTCGCCCCAGTCGGCGTCGCGTTGCAGTGCATCAATGATGCTGAATTTACCCTCGTCGGTCACATCAATATTGATTTCCGGCGTGGAAATATCGTTCGGGAAGGCGGCGAACAGGTTTTCGGCGCTTTGCCCGGCCTTGCTGAGGATCTCCAGCAGGCGCGCGGCGCTGTAGATGCCGTCGTCGAAACCGTACCAGCGTTCCTTGATGAAGATGTGACCACTCATCTCGCCGGCCAGCAGCGAACCGGTCTGTTTCATCTTCTTCTTGATCAACGAATGGCCGGTTTTCCACATTAACGCGCGACCGCCGTGCTGCTCGATCAGCGGGGTCAGGCGGCGGGTGCATTTGACGTCGAAGATGATCTCGGCGCCCGGGTTGCGTGCCAGCACGTCCTGGGCAAACAACATCAGCAGGCGGTCGGGGTAGACGATGCTGCCGGTATTGGTCACCACACCAACGCGGTCGCCGTCACCGTCGAAGGCCAGGCCGATGTCGGCACCGGTTTCCTTGACCTTGGCGATCAGGTCTTCGAGGTTTTCCGGTTTGCCCGGGTCCGGGTGGTGGTTGGGGAAGTTGCCGTCGACCTCGCAGAACAGCGGGATCACTTCGCAGCCAAGGGCCTCGATCAGTTGTGGTGCGACCACGCCAGCGGCGCCGTTGCCGCAATCCACCACCACCTTGAGCTTCTTGGCCAGCTTCACGTCGCCGACGATCTGCTGGAAGTAGCGGTCAAGGATCTCGACCTTGTCCACGCGGCCTTCGGCCAGGGTCAGGTCGTTGGTTTTCAGGCGGGTCAGCAGGGCCTGGATCTGTTCGTTGGCCAGGGTGTCGCCAGCGATGACGATCTTGAAACCGTTGTAGTCCGAAGGGTTATGGCTGCCGGTCAGCATCACGCCCGACTTGCCGGCCAGCACGTTGGCGGCATAGTACAGCGCCGGGGTGGGCACCAGGCCGACATCGCTGACCTGGCAGCCGGCGTCGACCAGGCCCTTGATCAGCTGTTCGACCAGCATCGGGCCGGACAGGCGGCCATCGCGGCCTACCGAAACCTGCGGTTCGCCCTGGGCCAGGCTTTGCGCGCCGATGGCGCGGCCGATCCAGTAGGCGGTTTCGGCGTGAAGGGTCTTGCCGACCACGCCACGGATGTCATACGCGCGGAAAATGCTGTCTGGCAATGCGGCGGGGACCAGGTGGGCCATGTCGTTCATCTCTGGAAGCTCCATTAGTCAAAGGCTTTCTGGGCAGGCGCAAACTGAACGCTTGGACGGTGGTTTCGCCAGAGAGTTCGCCATCCTTGGCCCCAACGGTCATTTGTCGGCTCAGTGGCTGCCGGAATGGCCGAAGCCGCCAGCGCCACGCTGGCTTTCATCGAAGGCTTCGACGATGTCGAAGTGGGCCTGCACTACCGGTACCAGCACCAGTTGGGCGATGCGCTCGCCAACAGCGATGGTGAACGGGGTGTTGCCGCGGTTCCAGCACGACACCATCAGCTCGCCCTGGTAGTCCGAGTCGATCAGCCCGACCAGGTTGCCCAGCACGACGCCGTGCTTATGGCCCAGGCCCGAGCGCGGCAGGATTACCGCTGCCAGGCCCGGGTCGCCGATGTAAATCGACAGGCCGGTAGGGATCAGCAGGGTCTGGCCCGGTTCGAGGACAGTGTCTTCCTTGAGCAGGGCGCGCAGGTCGAGGCCGGCGGAACCTGGGGTGGCGTAGGTCGGCAGCGGGAATTCGCTGCCCAGGCGTGGGTCGAGGATCTTGGCTTGAAGAGCGTGCATGTAACTTATTGAACCTGGTTGAGCCGTTCGGCGATGAAGGCGACCAGTTGCCGGGCGATCTTGCCCTTGCTGGTCTGCGCGAAGAGGGTCTGGTGCTGCTGGCGGTCGATCACGGTCAAGGCGTTTTCTTCGCTGTTGAAGCCGATGCTGGGGTTGGCCACATCATTGGCGACGATCAGGTCGAGGTTCTTGTCCTTGAGCTTGCGCGTGGCGTAATCGAGCAAGTGTTCGGTTTCGGCGGCAAAGCCGACGCTGAACGGGCGGTCGGCGCGGCCAGCGATGGTGGCAAGGATATCGGGATTGCGCACCATCTGCAGCAACATGCCGTCGCCGGTCGTAGGATCTTTCTTCAGTTTTTGTGTGGCAACCACTTCCGGGCGGTAGTCCGCAACCGCCGCCGAGGCGATGAACAGGTCGCACGGCATGGCTGCTTCACAGGCGGCAAGCATGTCCCGCGCGCTTACTACGTCGATACGGCTGACCCGGTCGGGGGTTGGCAGGTGCACCGGGCCGGTCACGAGGGTGACCCGAGCCCCGGCTTCGGCAGCCGCTTCGGCCAGGGCGAAGCCCATCTTGCCGGAGCTATGATTGGTGATGTAGCGCACCGGGTCGATGTTTTCCTGGGTCGGCCCGGCGGTGATCAGCACATGCTTGCCGGTCAGTGCCTGGCGCTTGAAGCTTTCTGCGGCGCACCAGGCCAGGTCGGTGGCTTCGAGCATGCGCCCCAGGCCGACGTCGCCACAGGCCTGGCTGCCGGAGGCCGGGCCGAACACCTGGATGCCACGGCTCTTGAGCAGCTCGAGGTTGGCCTGGGTGGCCGGGTCGCGCCACATCGCCTGGTTCATCGCCGGGGCCACGGCAACGGTAGCGTCGGTGGCCAGCACCAGGGTGGTCAGCAGGTCATCGGCCATGCCCTGGGCCATGCGTGCCATCAGGTCGGCGGTGGCCGGGGCGATCAGCACCAGGTCGGCCCACTTGGCCAGTTCGATATGGCCCATGGCCGCTTCGGCGGCCGGGTCGAGCAGGTCCATGTGCACCGGATGGCCCGACAGCGCCTGCAGGGTCAGCGGGGTGATGAACTCTGCACCACCACGGGTCATGACGACGCGCACCTGCGCGCCGTGCTCCAGGAGTCGGCGAATCAGTTCGGCGCTTTTGTAGGCGGCAATGCCGCCACCCACGCCGAGAACGATGCGCTTGCGATACAGCCGCTGCATAGGCTTGCCTTTTTCCAGTGAGAGCGGGCGGCGACGTTTGAAAATGCCTGCGGCAGAACGTCGCATGTACGAGGCGAAATAGATTAACACAGGGCCGAAATGGGCCGCAGCAAAGGCAGAGGGGCGGATGAATATCAGGGAGTGGCCGGCGGAAGAACGGCCTAGGGAGAAGTTGTTGCAGCGTGGGGCAGGGAGCCTGACCGATACGGAACTGCTGGCCGTTTTTCTCGGCTCAGGCGTACGTGGGCGTAATGTCGTGGAGCTTTCGCGAGGCTTGCTGGTGAAGTTCGGCAGCTTGCGCCGGTTGCTGGAGGCCGACCGGGAGGCCTTTGTTGGAGAGCTTGGGCTGGGCCCTGTGAGGTATAGCCAGCTGCAGGCATTGCTGGAGATAGGGCGCAGGCATCTTGCAACCTCGATTGAGCGTGAGTCGGCCATGGACAGCCCGGAAACGGTGCGGCGCTACCTGAAAGCGATGCTGCGGCATGAGCCCAGTGAGGTGTTCGGTTGCCTGTTTCTGGATACCAAGCATCGGCCGCTGGCGTTCGAGATTCTGTTCAGGGGCACGATCGACCGGGCAAGCGTCTACCCGCGGGAAGTGGTGCGGCGGGCATTGCTGCATAACGCGGCGGCTTTGATCCTGTGCCATAACCATCCCTCGGGCAACAACGAGCCGAGCCAGGACGATGTGCATCTGACCCTGTCGCTGAAGCGCGGGTTGGCGTTGATCGACGTGCGGGTGCTGGATCACATCATCATTGGTGACGGGGAGCCGTTGTCGATGGTGGAGCATGGGTGGATTGTGGCTTAGGGCGGCAGTTTGGCGCGGTCATTTGTAGGAGCGGCCTTGTGTCGCGAAAGGCCTGCGAAGCAGGCCTGGGGTTTCAGCGCAGATGCACAAATTGCTGGGGCTGCTGCGCAGCCCTTTCGCGACGCAAGGCCGCTCCTACAAGGGCCGGTGTAACCCTTGAAGGCGAAGAGGCCGGTGCAGGTTTACTTGGTCACCGAGACCTTGCTGAAATCCAGCCGCCCGAACGGGCTTACCTGGTAGCCCTCGACCTCCTGGCGCAGCAGGGTCGCCGCTGTCGGGTGCGCCAGCGGCACCCACAGCGCCTGCTGCTGAATCAAGGTCTGCGCCTGCTGGTACAGCCGGCTGCGTACGCTCTGGTCGTTGGTGGTGCGCCCGGCGCTGATCAGTTGGTCCAGGCGGCTGTCGCAGAAGCGCGCGAAGTTGGTCCCCGACTCCACCGCCGCGCAGGAAAACTGTGGGCTGAGGAAGTTGTCCGGGTCGCCGTTGTCACCCGCCCAGCCCATGAACAACAGGTCATGCTCGCCGGCCTTGGCGCGGCGGATCAGTTCGCCCCATTCGATCACGCGGATCTCGGCCTTGATGCCAATCTTGGCCAGGTCGGCCTGCAGCATTTGCGCGCCAAGGCTGGGGTTGGGGTTGAGCAGGCTACCCGACGGCCGGGTCCAGATGGTGGTGCTGAAACCCTCGGCCAGGCCAGCCTTGGCCAGCAGGGCCTTGGCTTTCTTCAGGTCCAGCGGGTAGCCGGGCAGGTCCTTGGCGTAGCTCCAGGTGTTAGGCGGGTAGGGGCCGTTGGCGGCCACCGCAGACTCTTCGAACACTGCTTTCAGGTAAGCCTGCTTGTCGAAGGCCAGGTTGATGGCCTGGCGCACTTCCGGCTTGTCCAACGGCGGGTGCTGGCTGTTGATGGCGACGAAGGCGGTCATGAACGCCGGGGTGGTGGCCACCTTGAGGTTGCCATCCTTGCCCGCTTCGGCAATGTCCAGCGGTTTGGGTGACAGGGCGACCTGGCACTCGCTGCGCTTGAGCTTCTGCAGGCGCACGTTGGCGTCGGTGGTGATGGCGAAGATCAGCGGGTCGACCGCCGGCTTGCCGGCGAAATAGTCCGGGTTGGCGCGGTAGCGCACCACGGCGTCTTTCTGGAAGCGCTGGAACACGAATGGCCCGGTACCGATCGGCTGGCTGTTGAGCTTCTCCGGGGTGCCGGCCTTGAGCAGCTTGTCGGCATATTCGGCGGAGTAGATCGAGGCGAAGCCCATGCTCAGGGTGGCCAGGAAGGTGGCGTCCGGGTGGCTGAGGGTGAAACGCACGGTGTTAGGCGCCGGCGCCTCGATGGCCTTGATCAGGCTGCCCAGTTGCAGCGACTGGGCGTGCGGGTAGCCGCCTGGCGCTGTCTTGTGCCAGGCATGCGCCGGGTAGAGCATGCGCTGGAAGCTGAACAGCACGTCGTCAGCATTCAGTTCACGGCTGGGCTTGAAGTACGGGGTGCTGTGGAACTTCACGCCGTCGCGCAGGGTGAAGTCGTACACCAGGCCGTCGGCCGATACCGTCCAGCTGGCCGCCAGGCTCGGTACCACCTTGCCCTGCGCCGCGTCGAACTCCACCAGGCGGTTCATCAGCACGTCGGCGGTGGCGTTGGTCGTGGTCAGCGAATTGTACTGCACCACGTCGAAGCCTTCGGGGCTGGCTTCGCTGCAAACGCTCAGCGGGGCGGCCTGGGCAACGCCGGCAGCGAACAAGGAGGTGAACAATAGGGAAAGGGCGGCGGCACGCATGGTGGCTCCTTGGCTGTCAGTGGCCCATCTGCCAGTGCAGTCTGGAAAACGCCTACCCTAGTGCGCCTGCCGGCAAATGACCACACACTTTTTTGCAAAACTGGCGACGAGCGGTCGACGGCTGGCGGGGCCTGCCGCTATGCTGGCCCGGCGCGTTCTGGCTTGCGGCAATGTACATCTACTGTTGTTGCAGCCAAGTCTTTCTGGTATAAAGCAGCGCTCTTTTCTAGGGGCTCGGCCTGTCGCATCAGCGGATCCGGTCGATAAGACCTCCAGAATCACGGCGCCCAGGCGCCAAAGACTGAGAGATTAAGCGGCCAACCCATGCCGGGTTGGGCATGTGGTTTTAGAGGGCTGAGTCATGTCGAGAGTCTGTCAAGTTACTGGTAAGGGTCCAGTAACCGGGAACAACATTTCCCACGCAAACAACAAAACCCGTCGTCGTTTCCTGCCGAACCTGCAGCACCACCGTTTCTGGGTTGAATCCGAGAAGCGTTTCGTGCGTCTGCGCGTTTCCGCCAAAGGCATGCGTATCATCGACAAGCGCGGCATCGACGCCGTTCTGGTTGACATCCGTAAAGCTGGCGCCAAGGTTTAAGGGAGAGCATCATGCGTGAATTGATCCGTCTGGTTTCGAGTGCCGGTACCGGCCACTTCTACACCACCGACAAGAACAAGCGCACCACCCCGGACAAAATCGAGATCAAGAAATATGATCCGGTTGTTCGCAAGCACGTGGTGTACAAGGAAGCCAAGATCAAGTAATTGATCGGCGACCTGAAAAAAACCCGCATCCGAAAGGACGCGGGTTTTTTTATGCCTGCAGCAGGGTCAGTTGAAGTCGAAGCCCTGGATCAGCAGGTCGGCGCCGGCCTTGATCTGGATGCGCTCGATGTCGTACTCGCGGGTGCACATTTCGTTGGGCCCGACCACCCGGGTGCGGCCGGTGAGGGCGCAGATGGTGTCTTTCAGGGCGGGTGCGTAAGGGGTGCCGACCAGATGGGCGAGGGTTCGCAGCACTTCTTCGTTGGTCATGGTGATCTTCCTGTTGAAGTTGGATGGCCCGAAATGGGCAGAGCCATCCTCACGCATGCCTGCAAGCGCCCTGCGCTACATAGTTACTGCTGCAGTTACTTCTGTTCGAACATCACGTAGATCTTGCGGCACGGCTCCAGCACCTCCCAGGTGCCCTTGAAGCCGGCGGGGATGACAAACCGATCACCGGTACGCAGGGTTTTTGCCCCGCCGTCCTGGTCGCGCAGCACCGAAACGCCCTGGACGATCTCGCAGTATTCGTGCTCGGTGTAGTTCACCGTCCACTGGCCCACCTCACCTTCCCACACGCCAGCGGCAAACTGCCCGCATGGGCTGGAATAATGGTTGTAGACCGCCTGCTCGGGCTCGCCCTTGAGGATTTTTTCCGCCGCCGGGCGGTAGCGTTCGGCCTCGGTGATGACCTGGGCGAAGTCGATGATGCTGGCAATGCTCATGGTGCGGCTCCTGTTTTTGTTTAATAAAATGAACATGAGTAGGCTTTTGAGCCTTCAGTGTCAAATATATTGATAGTTTACACCGGCTGGTTTAGGGTATCGCTTGCCAGTGTGCGCTTGTCGCCCGGCCAGAATTCTGACAACGCCTGTGAGTCCTCAGTGCGGCGTTGCACCTAAACAAGAGGAGGAGTTTCGTATGACCACCCTGACCCGTGCGGACTGGGAACAACGTGCCCAGCAACTGAAGATCGAAGGCCGAGCCTTCATCAACGGCGAATACACCGATGCCGCATCCGGTGAAACCTTCGAGTGCCTGAGCCCGGTCGACGGACGCTTCCTGGCCAAGGTTGCCAGCTGCGACCTGGCCGATGCCAACCGCGCTGTGGAAAACGCCCGCGCCACCTTCAACTCCGGCGTGTGGTCGCAGCTGGCTCCGGCCAAGCGCAAGGCCAAGCTGATCCGCTTCGCCGACCTGCTGCGCAAGAACGTCGAAGAGCTGGCGCTGCTGGAAACCCTGGACATGGGCAAGCCGATCGGCGACTCCTCCAGCATCGACATCCCGGGTGCGGCCCAAGCCATTCACTGGACCGCCGAAGCCATCGATAAAGTCTACGACGAAGTTGCCCCGACCCCGCACGACCAGCTTGGCCTGGTTACCCGTGAGCCGGTTGGCGTGGTGGGTGCCATCGTACCGTGGAACTTCCCGCTGCTGATGGCCTGCTGGAAGCTCGGCCCGGCGCTGGCCACCGGTAACTCAGTAGTGCTCAAGCCGTCCGAAAAATCGCCGCTGACCGCCATTCGCATCGCCCAACTGGCGATCGAGGCCGGCATCCCGGCTGGCGTACTGAACGTGCTGCCAGGTTACGGCCACACCGTGGGCAAGGCCCTAGCCCTGCACATGGACGTCGACACCCTGGTGTTCACCGGCTCGACCAAGATCGCCAAGCAGCTGATGGTTTACGCGGGCGAATCGAACATGAAGCGCATCTGGCTGGAAGCCGGTGGCAAGAGCCCGAACATCGTCTTCGCCGACGCTCCGGACCTGCAAGCTGCCGCTGAAGCGGCTGCCAGCGCCATCGCCTTTAACCAGGGCGAAGTGTGCACCGCAGGTTCGCGCCTGCTGGTCGAGCGCTCGATCAAGGACAAGTTCCTGCCAATGGTGGTCGAGGCCCTGAAAGGCTGGAAGCCAGGCAACCCGCTGGACCCACAGACCACTGTCGGTGCCCTGGTCGATACCCAGCAGATGAACACTGTGCTGTCGTACATCGAAGCTGGCCACAAGGACGGCGCCAAGCTGCTGGCCGGCGGCAAGCGCACCCTGGAAGAAACTGGCGGCACCTATGTCGAGCCGACCATCTTCGACGGCGTGACCAACGCCATGCGCATTGCCCAGGAAGAAATCTTTGGCCCAGTGCTGTCGGTAATTGCCTTCGACACCGCCGAAGAGGCCGTGGCCATTGCCAACGACACGCCGTATGGCCTGGCGGCTGGTATCTGGACTTCGGACATTTCCAAGGCCCACAAAACCGCCCGTGCCGTGCGCGCTGGCAGCGTCTGGGTCAACCAGTACGACGGCGGCGACATGACCGCGCCGTTCGGTGGCTTCAAGCAGTCGGGCAACGGCCGTGACAAGTCGCTGCATGCACTGGAGAAGTACACCGAGCTGAAGGCGACCTGGATCAAGCTGTAATCCCAGGGGGCCGCTTAGCGGCCCGATCGCGACACACGGCCGCTCCTACCTGGCTCCGCGCTTTCGTGGAGGAGCGGGGGGGTGTGGCGTTCGGGCGGCGCA